>JAIUMW010000050.1 GCA_022565365.1 Oceanicaulis sp. | reverse complement strand
TGATGATCCCGGCGAGCCTTGGCCTCGCCGTCGCGGGGCTTGTGGCCGGAGTCAATGCCAGCGTGATTGTCGGCGCGGCGCTGGCGGCGGGGCTGGCGGGGTTTGTGCTGTTCAACTGGAACCCGGCGCGCGTGTTCGCCGGCGATGTGGGCGCGCTGGGCGTCGGCGCGGCCTATGCCGGGGGCGCGCTGGCGCTGGCGGGGTATGGCTTTCCCGGATCGCTCTGGCTGGCGCCGCTATTCATTCTGGTGTTCGTCGCCGACGTGCTGCTGACGCTTTTGCGCCGGGCGCGCCATGGCCGCTTCTCGCTTCAGGCTCACCGCGAGCATGCCTATCAGCGCCTGATCGATGGCGGCTGGAGCCACGCCCGTGTGGCGCTGGTCTATGGCGGGCTGACCGTTCTGATCGTGCTGTCAGGCCTCGGCGCTGCCCAAGGGCCTGATATCGCGCCCTTCCTGGCCTTCTGGATGTGGACGGCCATACTGATCGTACTGCATTTTCTGGCCGGCCGCACAGGCGGTCAGAAGCCGGACCAGGGCGCACAAAACCGTCATTGAAAGGAAATATTCCTTGCCTCCCCCCTTGCCGTGCGTATAGTCGCCCCCACCTTAGGCTCACTAGGAGCATAAGTGCGGCGCGCCCCCTCGAACATGCGCCGTTTCTTAAGGCCCAAGAAATGCTCAGATCGAGCAAAAGGAGGCGGCCATGGACGGCATGCACTTCACGCCCGGAAATGATTGGCCCGAAGCCGATGCGCTCGTTTATGACGATGCGGTCAAGGCGCGCACCGATCATCTCTACCCTCGTGTGAAAGACGTCATCACGCCCATGGAATGGCCGCTCTTCGCGCCGCTGATCGATGCGATCAACCGGCTGAAAGTCGAGCGCGGCGCGACCATCCTGGCGCACAACTACATGACGCCGGAGATTTTCAACTGCGTGGGCGACATCACCGGCGACTCGCTGAAACTCGCCCAGGTCGCGGCTGAAGCCGAGGAAGACGTGATCGTCCAGGCCGGCGTCCACTTCATGGCCGAGACCGCGAAAATCCTCTCTCCCGGCAAGACGGTGCTGATCCCTGACATGGAGGCTGGCTGCTCGCTGGCGGCCTCGATCACCGGCGCGGACGTGCGCGCCATCAAGGCGGCCTATCCCCACCTGCCCATCGTCACCTATGTGAACACCTCGGCCGAGGTGAAGGCGTATTCCGACATTTGCTGCACCTCGTCCAACGCCGTGCAGGTGGTCGAAGCGGCCGCCGCGCAATGGGGCGTCGACACGGTGATCATGATCCCCGACCAGTATCTCGCCAAGAACGTCGCCGCCCAGACCTCGATCAAGATCCTCACCTGGAAGGGCGCGTGCGAGGTGCATGAGCAATTCACGGCGCAGGACATCGATGACCTGCGCGCCGCTCACCCCGACGCCGTGATCCTGACCCACCCCGAATGCCCGCCCGACGTGATGGCGCGCGCCGATTTCGCCGGCTCCACCGGCGCCATGGCCGCCTATGTGAAGGACAACTCGCCCAAGAAGGCGATCCTGATCACCGAATGCTCCATGAGCGATAATGTGGCGGTGGAGAATCCGGGCGTTCAGTTCGTGCGCCCCTGCAATCTCTGCCCCCACATGAAGCGCATCACGCTGAAGGGCATTTACGAAGCCCTGCGCGACATGAAGCACGAGGTCCATGTAGACCCCGAGATCGCGGACATGGCCCGCGCCAGCCTGCAGGCCATGCTGGACCTGCCGCGCCTCGCTGCCCCGCCCCACTTCGACACCGGCAAGGCGCCAGTGGCCGTGCCGTATGTGGCGGTCTGAGGACTGAACAGGTCCATGACCCGCCCCCTCATCATCGCCGGCGCCGGGATCGCGGGGCTGTGGACGGCGCTGCATGCGGCGCCGCGCCGCGTGATCCTGCTCACCGGCGCGCCGCTGGGGCAGGGGGCGTCCACCGCCTGGGCCCAGGGCGGCGTGGCGGCGGCGCTGGGGCGGGATGATGCGCCGGACCTGCATGCCGCCGACACCATAGCGGCGGGCGCGGGGTTGGTGGACGAGGCGGCGGCGCACATCCTGGCCGAGGCCGGACCCGGCGAGGTCGAGGCTCTCTACGCGCTCGGCGCGCCGTTTGAACGGTCGCGAAATGGCGAATGGGCGCTTTCGCGTGAGGCCGCCCACAGCCGGGCGCGGGTAGCGCGGGTGAAGGGCGATCAGGCGGGCGCCGGCATTCTGGCCGCGCTGATCGCCGCCGTGCGCGCGGCGGACCATGTCGAGATTCGCGAAGGCTGGCGGGCGGACGCGCTTTTGCCTGCGTCCGATGGCGGCTGCGCGGGCGTGCTGGCGCGCAGGAGCGATGATGCGCTGGCGCCGCTGGAAGGCGACGTGGTGCTGGCCACCGGCTCGCTGTGCGGGCTTTATGCGGTGACCACCACGCCCTGGACCAGCCAGGGTCAGGCGCTGGCCATGGCCGCGCAGCTGGGCGCGGTGATCCGCGACCCTGAATTTGTCCAATTCCACCCCACCGCCATCGATATCGGGCGCGACCCGACGCCCCTGGCCACCGAGGCCCTGCGCGGCGAGGGCGCGATCCTGATCGACCGGTCAGGACGCCGCTTCATGCGCGCCGTGCACCCGCAAGCCGAGCTCGCCCCGCGCGACGTGGTCGCCCGCGCTGTCCACCGCCAGCTGCGCACCGGCAAGGGCGCGTTCCTGGATGCCCGCGCCGCCGTGGGCGAGGCCTTCCCCGAGCGCTTCCCTTCGGTCTTCGCCGCGTGCATGAGCGCCGGGATTGATCCGCGCGTGACGCCGATCCCGGTGGCGCCGGCGTCGCACTATCACATGGGCGGCATCGCCACGGACCTCAACGGCTGTACCGGCGTGTCCGGCCTCTATGCGGTGGGCGAGTGCGCCGCGCCGGGCGGGCATGGCGCCAATCGCCTGGCGTCCAACTCTCTGCTCGACGGGCTGGTGTTCGGCCGCCGCGCAGCTGAGGCGCTGCGCGCTGCGCCGGCGCGTGCGGTGACGGCTGAACCTGCTGAAGCAGCGCCCGCGCTGCCCGGTCCCGCGCTTCAGCGCCTGCGCCAGGTGATGAGCGCGGAAGCCGGCGTGGAGCGTGACGGGGTGGGCCTTGCCCGCCTGATCGCCGTGATCGATGATCTGGAAGCGCGCTATGGCGGCGCCCATGCGCTGGTCGCGGCGCGCCTGACGGCGGTGGCGGCGCTGGCCCGCACCGAAAGCCGCGGCGCCCATTTCCGTCAGGATTTCCCGCAGACCGATGCTGACGCGCGCTCGACCCGCATGACACTTGAAGAGGCGCGTGCGTGTGCGCCGCGCCTGTCCGCCGCCGGAGCCGCTGAATGAACATCCCTCCTGTACCGCGCGGCATCGTCGCGGAAATCGTGTCGATGACGCTGGATGAGGATCTGGGCGGGCGCGGCGATCTGACATCGCTGGCCACCATTCCCGACGGCGCCCGGGCCAAATTCGTGATCGCGGCGCGCACCGACGGCGTGCTGGCGGGCGTGCAGGCGGCGGACGAGGTCTTCGATCAGATTGATGAAACCATTGATGTTCAGTGGCTTGTGCGCGATGGCGGCGAGCTGCAGGCCGGCGCTGTGGCGGCGCGGATCAGCGGTCCGGCCCGCTCCATCCTGACGGCCGAGCGCGCGGCGTTGAATTTCCTGGGGCGGCTGTCGGGCGTGGCGACGCTGACCCGGCGCTATGCGGCGGCGGTCGCTGGAACGGGCGCCGTCGTCGCCCATACCCGCAAGACCACGCCGGGCCTCAGAGCGCTTGAGCTACAGGCGGTGCGCGCTGGCGGCGGGGCTTCGCACCGGTTCGGGCTCGATGATGCGGTGCTGATCAAGGATAATCACGTGGCCGTCTGCGGCGGCGCGGGCGAGGCCGTGCGCCGGGCGCGTGCGTTTTGCGGTCACATGACCCGCATCGCGGTGGAGATCGACCGGATCGACCAGCTCGCCGAGGTGCTGGAAGCGGGTGCGGAAAGCGTGCTGCTGGACAATTTCTCGCTGGATGATCTGCGCCTGGCCGTCGCCACAGCGGGGGGCCGCGTCACGCTGGAAGCCTCCGGCGGGGTGACGCTGGAGGGTATTCGCGCCATCGCCGAAACCGGCGTGGACGTGATCAGCGTCGGCGCGCTGACCCATTCGGCGCCCGTGCTGGATCTGGGGCTGGATGCGGCCTGAGCGCGCCTCAGCCCGGCGGAGGCCCTGACCAGCCGCAGGCGTCGCAGGCCACGCTGGCGCCCTGTTCCACCAGCGTGAAGTGACCGCATTCCGGGCAGGGCTCGCCATAATACTCCGGGTCCGGCGCGCGGGCCGGGGCGGCGGCGCCGGATACCGGAGCCTCGCCGGCGGGCTTGCGCGGGCGCGAGGCGAGCATCACCACATTGTCGGGCAGCTGGCCGCGTGAGAAGCCGCGCGAGATGAGGCTCGCCGGATCGGTCTGGGCGATCAGCTTCTCGCTGGCCACGCCACGGCCAATGCCGGCCGTGTCGGCGCGCGGGTCTTCGGTCTGGGCGAGATCATCACGGCCGAGATAGCTCACCGCCAGTTCACGGAACAGATAGTCCAGGATCGAGGTGGCGAAGGTGATGGAATCATTGCCTTCCACCGGTCCGGCCGGCTCGAAGCGCGTGAACAGATAGGCGTCCACGAACTCCTCCAGCGGCACGCCGTATTGCAGGCCGATGGAGATGGCGATGGCGAAATTATTCATCAGCGAGCGGAAGGCGGCGCCTTCCTTGTGCATGTCGATGAAGATCTCGCCCAGCTCGCCATTATCGAACTCGCCGGTGTGCAGATAGACCTTGTGGCCGCCCACCGTGGATTTCTGGATATAGCCCTTGCGCCGGTCGGGCAGTTTGCGCCGGGCGGCGGCGCGCTCGACCACGGTCTCGACCAAGCGCTCCACAACGCGCTCTTCGGTGACCACATCGCGCGGGCCACAATCGCCGCCGTCAAATTCAATTGTGTTCAGAAGATCATAGAGCGCTTCGCCCTCGCGCCTGATGGTGATGGCGTGCAGGCCCCGGCGTGCGGCGGACGCCGCCAGGGCGCCGGCCTGATCAATGCTGGCGGCGCCGGGCAGGGCGATCTCCAGACCGCAGGACGCCCCGAGGATGGATTCCACCGCTGACGCCATGGCCAGGCGCGCTTCCGGGGTGGGATCGGCGCACACGGCGCGGCGCTCCGGCGTCAGGGCGGGGCAGTCATCCAGGCGCCCCGCGCCCTGCACATAACGCTCGGCGGCGGCGATATCGACGGGGTCCACGCCCAGCGCCTCAAGCAGTTTTCCGCCTGCGCGATCAAAGCGTTCTGGGCTTATGCCGCAGCGCTGGGCGATCTCGGGGCCCAGGCTCCAGCGATTGATGGCGTAACGCAGCGGGATGCCGTCTGACAGGGCGGCGTTGATGCGCGCGAAAGCGCCGTCGTCCACGCCCTGACGGCGCAGGGCGTCGAGCCAGTCAGCCTTGTGACCGGTGAGAGAGCGGGCGCCCAGGGCGTGGGCAAGGGCCTGCGCGCGGATGTCTTCGGGCAGGTCGGACAATGCGCTGTCGATACAGGCGGCAAAGCCTTGCCCGTCGGCTGAATCCAGCGCCGCGGGCGGGTGCACGCCAATGGATTCCGACCCCAGGAAGGTGAGGGACAGGGCGTCGGGCCGCGCGAGGGATAAAGGCGCGGGGCTTGCCGAGGCGGCCTCGATCAGGCGGGCGGCGGCGTCGCGGGCGGCGTCGCTGTCATAGGCGAGGCCCTTTGCGCACAGCGCCGCGCCGAGCCCGGACAGAGCCAGCGAGCCTCCGGCAGCTTCCGCAATGGCCCCCCACAGGCTGGCGGCGGCGGAAAGGGCTTTCAGGTCAACGCCTTCGCCGGTGATGAAGCGCGTCAGCTCCAGTGTCACGGCCGGAGCCGGCGGCGCCGGGGCGTCGGAAAATTGCAGGACAGGCAGGCCGTGGGTCCACAGCGCTTCGGCCAGCCCGCCGGCCAGCCCACGCGCCGCTTCGCCTGTCTGAAGCGCGCCGTCGGCATCGGCCAGGTCAAAGAAGCTCGTGTCCAGACGCACCGGGGACGTGGTGAAAACCGGCGCGGACGTGTTCAAACCAGCCTCTGGGGTGGTCACGCCCTGGCGGGCGCGGGCGATGGCCCGCTCGATCATGGCGTCGGGCGCGCCGTCGCGGCGGGCAGCGCGCACCGCGCGCGCCAGCGCCCGGTTATGGCGCGGATCGAAACAATCGGTTTCAGCGCCATTGCAATTCACGCAGGCCAGCGCCACCGCCTCGAGCCGCTCGGCCAGCACCCTTGCGCCCACATCGGCGGCGGCCTGCCCCATGGCGGCGGCGTTGAGATCGTGGAGGACAGAAGACAGATCCTCGGCGCGCGCAGCCAGCGGCGCCGGAGCGGCGTCCACCGCCTCGCCGCGCCACAGGGCGGGGGCGGGGCAGGCCTCGCGCGCCAGCAGGGAGGCGGCGATCTCCGCACGCGCCAGCTTGGCGTCAGCCCTGGAGCACGCGCCGGCGAGCCGGGCGGCCAGCTGCGCCAGCCGGCTTTCCGCGTCGCTGTCGGCGTCAAATCCGGCGCCAGTCAGCGCGGCGTAGGCGGCGCAGGCGCGCGGGCTCCAGCTGGCGGGCGCGCGCAGCGCGGCGTCAGCGGGGGCGTCCAGCGCGTCCGGGTCAGCGGCCAGGAGCGGGCGGCTTTCGAACGCGTGTCCGGCCTCAACCAGGGTCAGGCGCGCAGTGACGGTCATGGCGGCTCCTTGCAGGCGAACGCGCGGGCGCGCGAATCACCGCCATGGTACCGGAGCCGGGCGCCTTTGCGCGAATCCTGAAGGCGCAGCCCTAACCCGCGTCGCCGCGTCCGGGGATGTCGCCGTCGGTCAGGGGCGCCTGGAGGGCGCAGCAGCCGTTGAGCATGGCCGGGAGCGGTCCGCCGCCCAGGACGAAATCGCCGCTCCAGCCGAACTCGGCGTCGCTCATGCCGTCCGAGCATTGCTGCGGCGTAATGACGGCGGAGCCGTCGTCCAGCGACAGGGTGGACACCCGCCCGGCGTCGGCCGAGCTTTGGTCGACATTGATCTCATAGGCCCGGTCGTGGTCCCAGTTCTGATGGCTGACGATCACGCCGCCCGAATTCACGGTGAGGGCCCAGAACGGTTCTGTCCCGACACATGTCATGCCTTCGGGTATCGCGGTGGCGCCGATCATGGGCTGGTCGATCGGGCTGAGATAATCCATCGAGACCCAGCCCGACACCTCGCCGGCGGGAAACATGCCCCAGCCGTTTTCGGTGCGCACGATCTCCACCGGCGCGGCGCCTGCCTCCATCTCGCTGATGATCGGGGCGCTGGCGCTCGGCCCGGCCCGCACATTCAGCACATCGTCAGGGTCCACCCCGCTGACCGCGTAGTATTCCTGAGCCGCCAGGGCGGCGCCGGACAAAAGTCCTGCGGCCAGGGCTGCGGCTGCGATGCGCGGCGCTATGCCGGATGCGTTCATGGTCGCGTCCTCCTTGGCTTGAAGGCAGCCTAACATAGGCCTGCCACCCGCGTCAGGCGCCCCCGGAGGGTGCAGGGGTTGGCGATGTTGCGGCCGGATCACCAAGACGCAGCGCCGCCGCGCGCCGGTCGATCTGCAGGACGACCACCACCAGAATGACCAGAACCGAGAGCGCGCGGTTCAGGATGATGTACGGGTCCATGAAACCGGTCGGTGGGGAGTTGAAATAGCCCAGCACGATCATGCTCACCGTCAGCGCCGCCATGCCGCCCTGCACGGCGACCGGCTCGTGTCGAAGCAGCAATGCCGGAAACAGGTAGAGCAGGCCCTGAGCGAACAGCTGGGGCGTCCAGTTGTCGAAAATGAATGCGGCGGCGGTCAGCACCAGGGCGAGCAATATGATCAGGATGCGTTTCATGTGTCTGCTCCACGCGGCACGATGACGTAGTCGCCGCCATGGGCGAAGAAGAGGGCGGCTTCGGCGGCGCGCCGTTCGATCTGGCTCTCGCCCACCTGCATGGCCGGCCCGCCCACAAAGGCGTTGTGCAGGCGCAAAGCGTTGGCGGCGCCGCCATAATCGCCCTGGTTCAGGCGCGACAGGATGCGCGAGCGCGCCAGCGCGTCGGCGCCGTTCTGGTGGACAAAGGATATCAGCGCCGCCATCTGCGCGTCTGACACGGGCACGCCAACCACTGCGCGCGTTTCACTTTCGATCTCGCGAATTTCATGGGTAAGGCGTTGGAGGGCCTCGACGTGACTGATCTGGGCGTCGAAAATCTGGCTGCAGGGGCTGAGCGCGCGCCCGTATCCGATCATGGAGCAATTATTCAATCTGATGGCGTGGGGACGGAAGGGCTCAAAGCTTAGGATCAGTTCCAGCGTGCCCACACCGTCATCGGCCACCAGAAAGAGGAAAGCCTCCATCTGGCGGCGGCTCTCCAGGCCGCTGAGCGCGCGCATGCCCGCTCCGGGTACGCGCGCATGCACCCAGCGCAGGAATTGGGCGGCGGTGACCGATTCGATATCGCTGTTGATCCGGCGCACCAGGGTGGAGTTGCGAAATGCTTCCGCCCCGATATTGAATGTGAGTGAAATCAGGGCATTGCGTTGATTGTCGGTCAGGTTTCGCGTCACGGCGGCCGCGACAGCGAGGGCCGCAGTGTCAATATCGGCCATCAGAAGTTCGAGGGCGCGGTCATGAGAGATGACATTGCCGGCGCGCGCGTCCGGCCCTGTGTGACCGTACCCGATGGTGCGTATTCCCGCCTGGTCGAGATAGGTTTCGGCCCGGAAGGCTTCGAACATCTGGATCAGTTCGATGACCGATTGCCCGGAGGGGTTGCGGCCGGGGGATGGAAGCAGGATCGCGACGGCCGCTTCAGTGACCGCAATCGCGTCATCGGGATCTCTTGCCGCGTCGGCAGGCGTGGTTTGCAGATCGCTGATCGCTTCGGGCGCCTCGATATCTGCAATTTGAATCACGGGCGGTTCGGGCCGGACCGGCGGAAGGGCGGCCGCGCCTGGCCATTCCACGGTGATCGGGCTGGCGTGGCTTGATGACCGTTCGTGAACATCGAGGCTGGCCATGGCCAGGGCGGCCGGCAGGTTTGGCTCTTCAAGCACGCGTAATTCAATCAGGGTGGGTGTGAAAATGACCGTCTGGCCGGTGTCCTGGCGCCAAAGGCTGGGTAGGAGAGGCGGCCGGACCGGACCGGTCCGGTGCAGTGATTCAACCGAAACCGACACCGGACCGTCCCGGTCGCTTATGGCGACGGTGACGCTTTTGGGCAGCTCAAGCGTGTCGAGCCCGGTTCCGACGCTGTTCAGGCCGCCGCTGAACAGGCCGCCCATCCCCTGTGTCTCGATGATGATGGTGGTTTTCGACGGGCCTGTCCCCAGAGGGTGGCTCCAGGCGGTTTCAAGGCGTACGCCGCCGACATCATAGCGCACGAGCGGCATCGGATCGATGTCCGTCGCGAGCAGATAGATCGTGTTATTGCCCGGTATGGCGTGGCCGGCGAAATAGATCAGCGCCTCGGCCCCGTTTTCGGTCAGCAGGCCGAGAATATCGATGGCCCGGCGCAGTTCGTATTCAGTGGGATTGACGATAACGCCGCCGCCAATGAGCGCGTACCCCGCGTCTTCAGCGTGATGCGCCATCGCCCGGGCGTGACGGATATAGTCAGGCCGCGATGGCAAATTGCGGTAATGGGCCGCCACTACGACCAGCGCGTAGCGTTCCAGTCCGCGCTCTGGCTGAGTTTGCAGGCTGGCTGGCAGGTAGATCGTCCATGCAATCAATCCGCAAAGGACAACCGCCAAGCCTATAATGCCTGCGGTGGTGGCGTTGGATAGTTGCCGGGCGCGCATTGTTTGCCGCCGCCTTTTCCCGCAAATAAATTACCATAAATTGAATAAAATATTAATTTCTTTTATGCAATCTATTTTTTTAAATAAAAACAGAATTAAGGGGAGTTTTTATTTTTTAATTCAAGCCTTGGGAAGCAATATGCGGCTTGTCAAAAATTCTTCATTTCAGCCTCGTTTTAGGGCGCGCCCCGGCGGCGCGCGCGAGCCGGGTCGCCCATGAGGCGAGCGCCCGGTTCAACCGGATGAGGCGTCTAGCTGCGGCGCGGGCGCGATCGCGAGCTGGCTTTCCGCGGCCCGGGAAATCCCTTGAAGGGATCTAACGACTGCCCCGCGCCTCTGGACCCCGGGGGCGGGCGGGGGCATATACGCGGTGCGAACACGTATCGAACGAGGGCTGCCCATGCTCGGTTTCCTGTCCAAGATTTTCACCTGGTGGAATGGCGCGGCTGCGGGCGCGGCCTGGACCATCTGGCGCTCCGGCGAACAGGTGGGCGAGGACCAGTTCGGCAATCGCTACTTCCAGGAACGCAAGGCCGGCACCGGCGCTGACGGCAAGACGCGCCGCTGGGTGGTGTACAAGGGCTATGCCGACGCGTCGCGCGTGCCGTCGGACTGGCATGGCTGGCTGCATCACACGTTTGACGACGCCCCCACTGAAGCGACCATGCCGCGCCGCCCGTGGGAGCTTGATCATGAGCCCAACCATACCGGCACGCTGCGCGCTTACCGTCCGGCCGGGTCGCTGGCTTTCGGATCGCGTCGCCTGCGCCAGGAAACCTCTTCCGATTATGAACCGTGGACACCGGGCGAGTAGGCCTTGGTCCTGACACAACTCTCGTGACAGAATGCACGCCATGATCCGCTCACTTGTCCTCACCGCGTCTCTTTTGATCTCAGCGCCCGCGCTCGCCCAGCAGGGCGATGGCGCGCGCGAGCTGTCATCGCGTCCGGGCACGGCCGTGGTTCTGCGCGGGCTCGACAAGGTGACAGCGCGCACCCGCGATTTTGTGGCGCCGGTGGGCGAGACAGTGCAGTTCGGCGCGCTGTCCATCACCGCGCAGTATTGCCGCAAGCGTCCGCCTGAAGAGCCGCCCGAGGTGTTCGCCTTCCTGCAGGTCAATGACCGGCGCACCGACGGGTTCGGCGTGGAGGATGATGGCGAGCAGATTTTCTCAGGCTGGATGTTCGCCTCCAGCCCCGGGCTGAACGCGCTTGAACATCCGGTCTATGACGTCTGGGTCATCGACTGCAGAAGCTGATCGCCCGGCAGGCCTTCGGGCAGGGCGAAGAAGTCGGCCTGACGCAAAACCGCCTTTGACAGCATGGTCTTGTAACGCCCCCGCGGCGTCGCCACGGCGCCGAAGCGCTGCAGATGCGCGGTCAGGAACTGCGCGTCCAGCAGGGTGAATCCGCCCGCTCTCAGCCGCGCCACCAGATGGACAAGGGCCGTCTTGGAGGCGTCGGTCTGGCGCGAGAACATGCTCTCGCCAAAGAACGCCCCGCCCAGGCTCACCCCGTACAGCCCGCCCGCCAGCGCGCCGTCGCGCCAGCACTCCACCGAGTGGGCGTGCCCTGCGGCGTGGAGTTCCAGATAGAGCGAGGCGATGCGCTCATTGATCCAGGTGTCCTCGCGGCCCGGACTCGGCGCCGCACAGCCGCGCAGCACCGCCTCGAAACAGCGATTAATGGTGACGTGGAACACGTCCTGGCGCACCGTCCGGCGCAGGCTGCGCGGGATGTGGAATTCATCCAGCGGCAGCACGCCGCGCACGTCGGGTTCGAGCAGGAATATGCGCGGATCGTCGCGGGTTTCCGCCATGGGAAACGCGCCACGCGCATAGCAGTCCAGCAATTCCCTGACCCCGAAGCCGCGCATGGCGCGGACCTCCCCCGTTTAGGACTTGTTGCGTTCGGCCAGCCAGCTTTCCAGCCAGCGGATATGATAATCGCCCGCCAGGAAGGCCGGCTCGTTCAAAAGCGCCTGGTGCAGCGGAATGGTGGTCTCCACCCCGCCCACGACCATTTCGCCCAGCGCCCGCTTGAGGCGCATCAGCGCCTCCTGGCGGTCGCGCCCGTGCACGATCAGCTTGCCGATCATGGAGTCGTAATAGGGCGGGATCGTATAGCCGGCATAGAGCGCCGAATCGAGGCGCACGCCGAGACCGCCCGGCGCGTGGAACTCGGTCACCTTGCCCGGCGAGGGGGTGAACGTGTTGGGGTTTTCGGCGGTGATCCGGCACTCGATGGACCAGCCATTGATCTTCACCTCATCCTGGGTGAGCCCCAGCTCCAGCCCGGCGGCGACGCGGATCTGCTCGCGCACCAGGTCGACGCCGGTGATGGCCTCGGTGACCGGGTGCTCCACCTGCAGGCGCGTGTTCATTTCGATGAAATAGAACTCGCCATTCTCATAGAGGAACTCCACCGTACCGGCGCCGCGGTATCCGATGGCTTTCACCGCGTCTGTGACGGTCTTGCCGATCTTGGCGCGCGCGGCGGCGTCCAGGGCGCCCGATGGCGCTTCTTCAAGAACCTTCTGGTGGCGGCGCTGAAGAGAGCAGTCGCGCTCGCCCAGATGGATGACATGGCCATGCTCGTCAGCCATCACCTGGATCTCGATATGGCGCGGCTTGCCGAGATATTTTTCGATATAGACCGCGCCGTCGCCGAACGCCGCCTTGGCTTCGGACGAGGCGGTCTGCAGGGCCGATTCCAAGCTGGCCTCGGTTTCAGCCACTTTCATGCCGCGCCCGCCGCCGCCGGACGCCGCCTTGATCAGGACGGGAAAGCCGATGGCCTTGGCGACCTTGCGCGCCTCGGCCATGTCGGTGATGGCGCCGTCAGAGCCGGGCACCACAGGGATGCCCGCATTCACGGCGGCCTGTTTGGCGGTGATCTTGTCGCCCATCAGGCGGATGGTCTCAGGCTTCGGCCCGATAAAGGTCAGGCCGTGGGCCTCCACGATCTCGGCGAAGCGCGCGTTTTCCGACAGGAAGCCGTAGCCGGGATGGATCGCCTGGGCGCCGGTGACTTCAGCCGCCGCAATGATGGCGGGCACGTGCAGATAGCTGCGCCCGGCCGGCGGCGGGCCGATGCACACGCTCTCATCAGCCAGCTTCACGTGCATGGCGTTGGCGTCGGCTTCGGAGTGCACGGCGACCGTGGCGATGCCCATCTCGCGGCAGGCCCGGTGGATGCGCAGGGCGATCTCGCCCCTATTGGCGATCAGGATCTTGTCGAACATGCGCAGATCCGCCTCAGCCGATGATGAAAAGAGGCTCGCCGTATTCGACAGGCTGCGCCTCGGCGACGAGGATCTCTATCAGCTTGCCGGACTTGGGCGCGGTGATCGGGTTGAAGGTCTTCATCGCCTCGATCAGAAGGGTGGTCTCGCCTTCCTTCACCGTGTCGCCCGCCTTCTTGAACAGGTCCGCGTCAGGGCTCGGGCGCAGATAGCACGTGCCGACCATGGGCGAGTTCACGGCGCCGGGATGGCTCTTGGGGTCAACGGCGGCCACTTCGGGCGCGCTGGCGGCAGCCGGGACAGGCGCGCTCACCGGGGCGGGCGCAGGCGCAGCCGCCGGGGCGGCGCTGTAGTGTACGGCCGGGGCGGCGGGAAACTCACGCGCGACGCGGATTTTCAGATCGCCGCGCTCCACCTCGATCTCGGTCAGATCGGTGTCTTTGAGAATCTTGGCCAGTTCGCGGACGAACTTTGCATCGCCCTGCGGGCCGGACGGGTTGGACGCCATGAGTTCAGTTCCCCTCTAATGGCTTGCTTTGGCGCGCGCGCGCCAGCTGCACCGCCGCATCGATTCCCAGGGCGTAACCCAAGGGTCCGAAGCCGGAGATACTGCCAGCCGCAGCGAGCGCTGCATAGGACACCGCGCGAAACGGCTCGCGCGCGGCAGGTTGGGACAGATGCACTTCCACGGCCGGAACGTCCACCCCCTTGAGCGCATCAAGCAGGGCGATGGAGGTGTGGGTGTAGGCGGCCGGGTTGATCACGATGGCGCTGGCCTCGCGCCCGGCGCGCTGGATCCAGTCCACAAGCTGGCCTTCATGATTGGTCTGCTCAAATACGATTCCCACGCCGAGGCGGGCGCCCGCATCGCGGCACAGGGCCTCGATATCGGCCAGCGTCGCATGGCCGTACACCTCCGGCTCGCGAGACCCGAGCAGGTTCAGATTGGGACCATTGAGCACGTGGACAGGCTTGATATTTGACAAGATGTTCCGGCTCCGGGCGCCGGGGCGCCTTGACGACTGGCCCCGGTTTTACGACGTGATGGCCTCAAGAAACAAGCAACCCCTTGATCCAGAGCGCAGCGCCCATGTCGACAATCACCATCCATCTCAATGGCGAGCCGCGCCAGATCGCCGCCGGGCTGACGCTGGACGGCCTTCTGGAGGCGCTGGAGCTGGACCCGCGCAAGGTGGCGGTGGAGCGCAATCTGGAGATCGCGCCGCGTGGGCAGTACGGCCAGATCGCCATCATCGAGGGCGACCGTCTGGAAGTCGTGCATTTTGTCGGGGGCGGGTAGGGGGCTTTAGCCCTTTTTCTTCTTGCCCGTCACGACGGCGAGAATCGCGAACATGGTGAGACACACCAGCCCGGCGATCATCAAAGGCAGGCTGTCCTGAAACGGCGTGCCGTTGAGCGTGCGCCAAGCCGCATAGCCCCAGTTGCCGAGCGCAACGAGGGCGAGGACGATGGCGGCGGCGAGCATGGCTGGTTTCATGGCGATGTGTCCCCCAAAAACGAACCTGTCTTCATATTTACCTGACTGCGCCTGTACGCGCCAGACAGATGACGCCCGGCCACCCCCGCGTTAGGAAAGGGCCATGAGCCAGTCCGAAACATCCCCCATCGCCGCCACGCCCGCCGACGCCCCTCTGGTGGTCGCCGGGCGCACATTGTCATCGCGCCTGATCATCGGCACGGGCAAGTATGACAGCTATGAGCAGAACGCCCGCGCGCTTGAGGCGTCGGGGGCTCAGATGATCACGGTGGCGATGCGCCGGGTGAACCTGTCTGATCCGTCCCAGCCGCGCTTGGTCGATTTCATTGACCCTGAACAATACATCTTCCTGCCCAACACAGCCGGCTGCTTCACCGGCGAGGACGCGGTGCGCACGCTGCGCCTGGCGCGCGAGGCGGGCGGCTGGTCGCTGGTGAAGCTGGAAGTGCTGTCCGACCCCAAGCACCTCTATCCCGACATGGCCGAGACGCTGCGCGCGACCGACATGCTGGTGAAAGAGGGGTTTGACGTGATGGTCTATTGCTCTGACGACCCGGTCTATGCGCGCAAGCTGGAGGCGGCCGGCGCCTGCGCGATCATGCCGCTGGGCGCGCCCATCGGGTCGGGGCTGGGCATCCAGAACCCGGTCAATATCCGCCTGATCATCGA
>JAIUMW010000049.1 GCA_022565365.1 Oceanicaulis sp. | reverse complement strand
CTCAGCCAGGACACTCGACCAGGGCCTCATCATTCTCATCCTCGCCTGCGCCATGGGCCTGTTCCTGTGGGGGCGGCTGCGTCATGACATCGTGGCGCTGTGCGCGCTGATGGCGTGCGTGCTGGCTGGGCTTGTCGAGCCGGCTGCGGCGTTCGCCGGTTTCGGCCACCCGGCGGTGATCACGGTGGCCTGCGTGCTTGTGCTGAGCCGGGGCCTGCAGAATTCCGGCGCGGTGGACGTGATCGCCCGCTACGCCCTGCCGTCGGGCGCGGGGCTGATGGTCTCCATGGGCGCGTTGGTGACGCTGGGCGCGATCCTGTCGGGCTTCATGAACAATGTCGGCGCCATGGCGCTCTTGATGCCGGTGGCGGTGCGCCTGGCGAGCCGGTTCGACATGCCCCCGGGCCAGGTGCTGATGCCGCTGGCCTTCGGCACCATTCTGGGCGGCATGACCACCCTGATCGGCACGCCGCCCAACCTGATCGTGTCGGGTTTCCGCGCGGATTTGACCGGCGAGGGGTTCGCCATGTTCGATTTCTCCGCTGTCGGCGTCGCGGTGGCGGTGGTGGGCGTGGTGTTCGTGCTCTTAGCCAGCCGCTGGCTGGTGCCGGCCAATCGCGCCAGCGGCGAAGACGAATTCTCCACCGGCGCCTACATGACCGAGGCGCGCGTCGGCGCCAAAAGCCGGGCGGCGGGCAAGACCCTGCGCCAGGTGGAGGAGCTGTTCGGCGACGCCGACGCCCAGGTGCTGGCCATCGTGCGCAAGGATGTGCGCATCACCGCGCCGCATCGCCGGCGCAAGGTTCTGGCGGACGATATTCTGGTGCTCGAAGCCGATGTGGAGGACCTGCCCGAGGTGCTCTCGGTGCTGGGCGTGAAGCTGGAGGAGCGCGGCTCGTCCAGTCCGGCGCCGGCTGCGGCGCGCAAGGAGGATGAGGCGTCTGCCAAGGCGTCTGCCAAGGCGTCGGTGACGGCCGCGGCCACGAAGGACAAGGACAAAGAGAAGGCCAAGCAGAAACATACGGGCAAACCTGACGACGAGGCGGCGCCGGCGCGCGCGCGCGATGACGGGTCTGACGAGATCGTGCTGCGCGAATACGTCATCCTGCCTGAAGCCGGGATGGCGGGGCGTTAGGCCAGCGCGCTGCGCCTGCGCACCCGGTTCGGGATCAATCTGCTGGCGGTGTCGCGCGACGGACGGCGCTCGCGGGCGCGCCTGCGCACCATGAAGATCGCGGCTGGCGACCTCCTCTTGCTGGAAGGCCCGCCCGAGGCGCTGAGCGATCTGGCGTCGGACATGGGGCTGGCGCCTCTGGCCGAGCGCGATTTGCGCGTGCCCGAACCGCGCAAAGCGATCATCGCCAGCGTGATCATGGCAGGCGCCGTGGGCGGCGCCGCGTTCGGGCTGCTGCCCGCCGCCGTGTCGTTCGCAATGGGAGTCGTCGCCTCCATGATCACCGCCACAGTCCCGCCGCGTACGGTCTATCAGGCGATTGACTGGCCGGTCGTGGTGCTGCTGGCCGCACTGATCCCGGTGGCGGGGGTGATGGAGTCCACAGGGCTCGCCGATGTCATCGCGCAGGGGCTGATCGGAACCGTGGCCATGGGCCACGGCGTGCTGGCGCTGGCGGCGATCCTGATCGTGACGATGTTCCTGTCAGACCTGATGAACAACGCCGCCACCGCTGCTGTGATGTGCCCGGTGGCCATCGGCGCGGCGGCTGCGCTGGGCGTCAATCCGGACGCCTTCCTGATGGCGGTGGCCATCGGAGCCTCGTGCGCCTTCCTCACCCCGATCGGGCATCAGAACAATACCCTGATCCTTGGCCCGGGCGGGTTCCGCTTCGGTGATTACTGGCGCCTGGGCCTGCCGCTGGAGGCGCTGGTGGTGGCTGTCAGCCTGCCGCTTCTGCTGGTGGTCTGGCCGCTCTAGACCGGTGTCTTGTCCCGCTTCGTGGCTGCGCGGCTGAGCCACTCACCCGCGGCGCGCGCCAGCGCCAGCGCCGCCAGAACCAGCACGGTGGCCGCCAGCATCAGGATCATGAACACCATCGCCGCGCCAGACAGGTGGAATGTCAGCAGCGCCGCGTCAGAGCTGCCCAGCGGGGAATTGAGAATCACCCGTGTGAGCCAGTTGGAGGCCTGTACAAGGCTGGAGAGGATCGCCGGGTTCTCCCGCTCGATCAGGACGAACAGACCCAGTGTGGTGAGCGGGATCGCGATCAGGGCGATGAGGGTGCGCACCACCCATCCCGCCAGTGCTGCGCTTGCCGTGTGTGGCATGGCGTCCTCCCCAGGATCGATTGCTACCTTATCGTTCAGCACGCTTGGGTTCCACGCAAGCGTTAGTGTGGCCCAAATACGGCATTTTCCCGGCGCGCAGCCAGACTTGAGAATGCGGCTTTGCCCTTTCGATCTTTGCGCGCTAAGAACACCTTACAGGGGATGTCGGCCACTCAGGACGCCATGACACGTCTTCGAAAGAGCATTTCGCCTGGAACGTTCGGGCGCGCCGTCTTCTCCCAATTGCTCGGGATGAAAGCCTCGCACAAGCGTCTGCTCAAGATGCTGTTCGACGCGGTGAGCCTCGCCGCCGCTTTCCATCTGGCCCTCGCGCTGTCGACAGAGAGCTTCACCTACTCCGCCCACTGGCATGTATGGGGCGTGATGGCGGGCGTCGCGGCGGTGGGCCTGCTGGTGTTCCTCAACGGCAGGCTCTACGCCTCCATGGGGGCGGAGCGCGATGTGGACATTCTGCGCGTGTCCGGCATGGGAGCGCTCGTGTCAGCAGGCATGCTGCTGGGGCTTACAGCCTTCGTGCCGGTGAATATTCCGCTCGGCGCCGCTGTCATTTATCTGGCCCTCGCACTGTGCCTGACCGGCGGTGTGCGCGTGGCTGTGCGCGCGATCTTCTGCGACCATCAGGTGCGCGCCAAGGAGCGGGTGCTGATCTATGGCGCCGGGGATGCCGGACGCCAGCTGCTGGCCGCCTTGCGCGAGCGCGGTGAGCATGCCCCGGTGGGGTTCCTTGATGATGACGCGCTTCTGCACGGCGCGCGCATTGGCGGGCTGGAAGTGTTCAATCCGGCCGAGATTGGCCATGCGGCGGGCGTAACGCAGGCTGACGCGGTGTTCCTGGCTCTGCCCAGCGCCACGCGGGCCCGGCGCAAGCGCATTCTGGACCTGCTGGAGCCGTATGATCTGCGCGTCCAAACCGTGCCGGACATCAATGATATTCTTTCCGGTCAGGCGCCGATCTCACAGGTGCGCGCCGTCAAGGCGGAGGACCTTCTGGGCCGCGACCCCATCGCGCCGGACCCAGAGCTGATGGCGGCGACGATTCGTGGGCGCAGCGTTATGGTGACGGGCGCGGGCGGGTCCATCGGGTCGGAGCTGTGCCGCCAGATCCTCAAGCAGGCGCCGGCCCGTCTGGTGTTGCTCGATCAGTCGGAGTTTGCGCTCTACGAGATCGAGCGGGCGCTGCGCGACCATGGCGGCGATTGCGAGCTCGTCGCCAAGCTGGGATCGGTCAGCGACGATTCGCGCGTGGCGACGCTGCTGGCGCGCTTTGATGTGAATACCGTGTTCCACTGCGCCGCCTACAAGCATGTGCCGCTAGTGGAGAACAATGTCATCGCGGCGGTGCGCAACAATACGCTGGGGACGCTGGCGCTGGCGCGCGAGGCGGTCAAGGCGGGGGTGAGTTCCTTCATCCTGGTGTCCACCGACAAGGCGGTGCGCCCGTCCAGCGTCATGGGCGCCACCAAGCGCCTGGCTGAACTGACCTGCCATGCCCTGGGGGCCACCCAGACCCGCACCCGCTTTACGGTGGTGCGCTTTGGCAATGTGCTGGATTCGTCGGGCTCGGTGCTGCCGCTTTTCCGCCAGCAGGTGGAGCAGGGCGGTCCGGTGACCGTGACCCACCCCGATGTGACGCGCTATTTCATGACGCTGGGCGAGGCCGCCCAGCTGGTGATCCAGGCCAGCGCCCTGTCGGACGGGGAGGGCGTCTACGTGCTCGACATGGGCGATCCCATCAAGGTGGTGGATCTGGCCTGCCGCATGGTGCGCCTGGCCGGGATGCGCCCCTATCTCAAGGACTCCATGACGCGCGGGGATATCGAGATCGAGTTTAACGGCCTGCGCGAGGGCGAAAAGCTGCACGAGGAATTGCTGATCGGGGAGACCGCCAGTCCCACACGCCATCCGCGCATCATGAGCGAGGCGGCGGTGGCGCCCGAGTGGACCGCCATGGAGGCCCTGCTCGCGCGGATCGAGGGGGCGTGCAAATCCGGCGATGCCTCGGGCGTGGTGAAAATGCTGGCCGACGATGTCATCGGCTATGATCCTGATGCCCTGTCCGGCCCCGCCGTGGTCAAGATGGACCTGCGCTCCGGCGCCCGGGCCCGCACAGGGGCCAGCCGCACAGGAACACGCCCGGCGGAGTAGGAGCGGCGGGGGCAGGGCCGTCCGATTTGTGCGTGATTTGTACGTCTGTGTGCGCATGTTCCGGTCACGTTCATGCACAAAGCGACCAATCCGGCCCATTCTCCGGAGCGCCCGCGAACCGATCAATGCCTTGATTTAAAAGCTGGAAAACTGGTGCTGCCGGAGAGATTCGAACTCTCGACCTCTCCCTTACCAAGGGAGTGCTCTACCCCTGAGCTACGGCAGCGCGCCAGACGTCCGCGGTTCAGCGGAGGAGCGCGCTATAGCGCATAGTTTTCCCCCCGCCAAGGCCGGGCTTGACCCCAGACGCAGGCGGCGCCATTCCACGGGTCATGACGAGGTCTCCCTCTGATCCCAAGCGGGCTGCGCCCGCGCCTGACCAGGCAGCCCGCGAGGCGCGCCAGGCCGAGGCGCTGCGCGCCAATCTCAGGCGCCGCAAGGCGCCGCGCGGCGGTGCAGATGCGCAAAATGCGCAGGACGGGCCCCAGACCGGCGGGGCGGGAACCGGCTGACCGGGCCGCGCGCCCACCTCTTGTATCCACACCTGCGGCCGCTCACATGGCCGTCATCATTTCAGGCAAGGCGGACAATCAGGCATGGACCGGATACTCATTCGCGGCGGACGCCCGCTCAACGGGACGATCACCATTTCCGGCGCGAAGAATTCGGCCCTGAAGCTGATGGCCGCCTCGCTATTGTCAGACGCCCCGCTAACGCTGTCGCGCGTCCCCGCTCTGGCCGATGTGCGCTTTCTGGGCCAGCTTCTCGCCCGGCTCGGCGTCAGCGTCGAGGATGAGGGCGCCGGGCGGCTGCGCCTGCATGCCAGGGACCTTGCCGAACCTGAAGCCCCCTATGAGCTGGTGCGCAAGATGCGCGCGAGCTTCAACGTGCTGGGGCCGCTGATCGCGCGCGAGGGCCGGGCGAAGGTCTCGCTGCCGGGTGGCTGCGCCATTGGCGCGCGGCCTGTGAACCTGCACCTGATGGCGCTTGAAGCGCTGGGCGCCGAAATCGAGCTGTCGGAGGGCTATGTGATCGCGCGTGCGCCGCGCGGACTTGCTGGCGCGCGTATCGTCTTTCCCATGGGCTCGGTGGGCGCCACCGAGCACGCCATGCTGGCTGCGGTTCTGGCCAAAGGCGAGACCGTGCTGGAGCACTGCGCGCGTGAGCCCGAGATCGCTGATCTGGCCGATTGCCTCAACGCCATGGGCGCGCGCGTGTCCGGCGCGGGAACCGACACGATCACCATTGAGGGCGTCGACCGGCTGCATGAGGCGGAGTGGACGGTCGCGCCTGACCGGGTGGAGACGGGCACCTACGCCATCGCCGCAGCGGCCGCCGGCGGCCGGGTGCGGCTGGACGGCGCCGAGCCCGATCACAATCATGCCCTGTGGGATGTGCTGCGCCGCGCAGGGGCCGAGATCACGGCCGGCGCCGGCCATGTGGAGATCGCGCGCAGCGGGCCGATTCGCGCAGTGGATATCCAGACCGAGCCTTTCCCCGGCTTCCCCACCGATCTGCAGGCGCAGTTCATGGCGCTGATGACGCTGGCCGATGGGGCGAGCGTCATTCGCGAAACAATCTTCGAGAACCGCTTCATGCATGCGCCGGAACTGACGCGCCTGGGCGCGCGTATTGATGTGCGCGGCAATGAGGCGATTGTGCGCGGACCGGTCCGCCTGAAGGGTGCGCCGGTAATGGCCACCGATCTGCGTGCATCGGTCAGCCTTGTCATCGCCGGTCTGGCGGCGGAAGGTGAGACGAGTGTCAGCCGCATCTATCACCTCGATCGCGGGTTCGAGCGGCTTGAGGAAAAACTGGCAGCGGGCGGCGCCGATATCGAGCGCCGCCCCGAGGAGTCCGCCTGAATGTCCGCCGACCGTCCCCTGCGCCTGATCGCCGAGAGTGAAGACGATCTGCCGGTCCTGTCGGCGGCGCTGCAGGATGCTGCCGGGCAGCTGGGCGATTTCGTCTATGAGCCCAAGGCGCGCCGCTTCACGATCGCGCTCAATCGCTTCCGCTGGGAGGCCGAAAAGGGCCGGCGGGGCGAACGCGTGCGCGCCGCCCTGCAGATAAATTCGGTGCTGGAGGCCAGTTCCCAGCGCCTCAAGCAGGGCGCCTCTGACGCCGTGGTCAGCCTGCTGGCAATGACGTTCGAGCCGGGCGAGGCGCCGGGCGGGGTGCTGCTCCTCACGTTCGCCGGGGGCGGTGCGCTGCGCCTGAGCGTGGAGTGCATGGACGTGACGCTGGTTGACATCTCTGCGCCCTGGACTGCAGCGCGCCGCCCCGACCATCGCGAGGCCCACACATGAGCGAGCACAGGCTGATTGCGGTGGAGCTGGACCAGGCCTCCATCGGCAAGGCCGAGGAGGCGGTCGAGCACGAGCGCCGGGTGGCGATCGCCGATTTGCTGGAATCCAATGTATTCGAACCGGCCGGGTCGCCTGGCGGCCCGTACGCGCTGCGTCTGGCTATCGAGGATCAGCGCCTGGTTTTTGATGTGAAAACACAAGATGGCGCGCCGGTGCGCGTATTCGTGTTCTCGTTGGGCCCGCTGCGGCGCATCCTGAAAGACTATTTCCTGATGTGCGACAGCTATTACGCCGCCGTGCGCGACGCGCCCCTGGCCCAGATTGAGGCTATCGATATGGGCCGGCGCGGCGTGCACAATGAGGGCTCCACCCTGCTGCGCGAGCGCCTGGCGGGCAAGATCGAGGTGGATTTCGACACCGCCCGGCGCCTGTTCACCCTGATCTGCGCCCTGCACCGGAGAAGCGCGTGAGCGTGTCAGGCCGCGCGCCGGCTGTGGTGTTCGTGTGCGCGCGCAACGCCGTGCGCTCGCCCATGGCCGAGACCTTCTGGCGCCGGCGATTCGGCGATGATGCGCCCGCCGAATCGTGCGGCGTCGAGCCGGCGCCCTGGCCGGATGGTTTCATGATCAATGTGATGGGCGAGCTGGAGCTTGATCTCTCCGCCTTTGAATGCCGCGACATGGAAGCGACGGCCGATACGCCGGTTGAGCTGGTGGTGTGCCTGGCCCATGAGGCCGACGCGGCCGCATCCGCCTTTGCCGAGCGGCGCGGCGCGGCCTATGAATTCTGGCCCATCGCCGATCCGGCGCGGGTCGAAGGCCAGCATGAGCGCCGCCTGGACGCCTATCGTGCAGCCCGTGACGCCATCGCGAAACGGGTAGCCGATTGGGGCGCCGGAAACAGCTAAAGCGCTCAAGGCTCGACGCGGCCTGCCATAGGGGACTATATAGCGCGCCGGCGCGTGACGGGATTGTTCAGGTCCGGCGCAATGATCAAGAGGAGCCGCATGGCGAAGGAAGAATTGCTCGAGTTTCCCGGCGAGGTCGTCGAACTCCTGCCCAACGCGACCTTCAAGGTCCGTCTCGAAAACGAACACGAGATCATCGCTCACACCGCAGGCAAGATGCGCAAGAACCGCATCCGCGTGCTGGCGGGCGACAAGGTGCTCGTCGAGATGACGCCCTATGCCCTGACCAAAGGGCGCATCACCTATCGCTTCAAGTAAGCCGGTGTCCGCTGCGCGCGCGCCCCTGGTGCTGGCCAGCGCCTCGCCGCGGCGCGCTCAGTTGCTGGCGCAGATTGGCGCTGCGCCTGACCGGATCGCTCCTGCCGATATTGATGAAAGCGCGCGTCCGGGCGAATTGCCGCGGGCGCTGGCGCTGCGTCTGGCGCAAGACAAGCTGGCCGCCAGCGATCATCCCGGCTGCTATGTGCTGGCCAGTGATACGGTGGTGGCGGTCGGGCGGCGCATCCTGCCCAAGACCGAAACCCGCGCCGAAGCGGAGACCTGTTTGCGGCTGCTCTCGGGGCGCAATCACCGGGTCTTTACCGGCGTCGCCGTGCGCGCGCCGGACGGCCAGACCGCCAGCCGGGTGTGCGAGACGCGCCTGAAGATGAAGCCCTTGAGCGAGCGCGAAATCTCCGCCTATCTCGATAGCGGGGAATGGGACGGCAAGGCGGGCGGATACGGCATTCAGGGCCGGGCCGGGGCCTTTGTCATCGCGCTCACCGGCTCCTATACCGGCGTCATGGGTTTGCCGGTTTACGAGACCCGCCAACTGCTCACCGGACTGGGGTATGCGTTTTGAGGATCGTGGCGTTTGATCATGTGGGGGAGACCCGCGCGGCGGTGCTCGACGGCGAGCGGGTGCTGGAGCTGCATCTGGAACGCTGGAGCGAGCGCGGCAAGCGCGCCATCCGCGGCGAGGTCTACCGCGCGCGCGTCACCAAGCTTGATGGCGGGCTGAACGGCGCGTTCTGTGAGCTGGGGCGCGGGCCTGCGGGCTTCCTGCCGTTTGGCAAGGCCGGGCGCCCTGACGGCTTGCACGAAGGCGCCGCACTGGGCGTGCAGATCCAGCGCGAGGCGTTTCAGGAAAAGGGCCCGACGCTGGCCCTGTTCGAGGTGGAGCCCGGCGATGCGCCCCAGGTGGTCGTGCCGTCGCCGCCGCTGGCCGAGCGGCTGTCCATGATGTTCGACGCGCCGGTGCGCACGCCCAAAGAGGCCGGGATTGATCTGGGCGCCCTGTTTGACGAGGCGCTGGAGCCGGTGGCGCCGCTGCCCGGCGGCGGGCGTCTGGTGATCGAGCCGGTGACCGCGCTGACCGCCATTGATGTGGACGCCGGCGCGCGCTCCACCCCGGGCGGGGCTGGCAAGCTGGCCATCGAGCTGAACAAGAGCGCTGCACGCGAGGCCGCGCGCCAGATCCGCCTGCGCGGGATTGGCGGCGTGGTGGCGATTGATTTCCTGCCATTGAAAAAGCGCGCTGATCAGGCCGCGCTGGACCAGGCCATTCGCGGCGCCTTCAAGAATGATCCGGCCAAGGTGGACATCGCCCCGGCCTCGCGCTTCGCCATTGTGGAGCTGGCCCGCCAGCGCATCGGGCGCGGCCTGCACGAGATTTGCTGGGAGCGGTTCGGCGTGGAGACGGTGGAGACCGCCGCGCTGGCCGCCTTGCGGGCGCTGGAGCGCGAGGGCGCGGCCAATCGCGGCGCGCGCCAGATCATCCTGCGCGCCGGAGCTGACATTCACGCCTGGCTCGATGCCGATCCGATTGGCTGGCGCAAGGCGATGAAGGCGCGCCTGGGCGAGCGCTTCACGCTGGAGCTGGACACAGTGACGGGACCGCGCGCGTTCGCGGCCCACGCCTCATGAGCGCCCGCCGTCACAAGACCGGCTGCCCGATCTGCGGCAAGCCCGTGGTGAAGGAGTATCGCCCCTTCTGCTCGCGCCGCTGCGCGGACGCCGATCTGGGGCGCTGGTTTTCAGGCGCCTATGCGGTCCCCGGCGAGCCGGTTGACCCGGCCGATTTGCCGCCTTCAGACGATGGCGGGACTGAGCGCGATTGACCGCTTCCCCTTGCCCTTTTGGCAAGACCTGCTAAGTCGGCCCCGCAAGAGAGAAGGAGGCCTCCCCATGCAGATTCGCGAGGGGCTCACCTTTGACGACGTGCTCTTGCAGCCCGGCGCGTCCGAGGTCATGCCCGCCCAGGCCGATGTGCGCACCCGCGTCACCGCGACCATCCCGCTGAACATTCCCATCCTGTCGGCCGCCATGGATACGGTGACCGAAGCCAATCTGGCCATCGCCATGGCGCAGGCGGGCGGCATGGGCGTGATCCACCGCAATCTGACCAATGAGGAGCAGGCCGAGGAGGTCCGCCGGGTCAAGCGGTTTGAAAGCGGCATGGGGGTCAACCCGATCACCATCACGCCCGACGCCACGCTGGCCGATCTGCGCGCCCTGATGGACCGTCACCGCATTTCCGGCATTCCGGTGGTGGAGGCCGGCAGCGGGCTCAATGGCAAGCTGGTGGGCATCATTACCAATCGCGATGTGCGCTTTGCCGACGATCTGAACGCCAGTGTCGCCTCGCTGATGACGCGTGAGGGGCTGGTCACGGTCAAGCCCGGCGCCGATCAGGCCGAGGCGCGCCGGCTGTTGCACAAGCACCGCATTGAGCGCCTGCTCGTGGTGGATGAGGCCGGGCACTGCGTTGGTCTGATGACAGTCAAGGATATGGAAAAGGCCCAGGCCCATCCCAGCGCCGCCAAGGACGAGCAGGGCCGCCTGCGCGTCGCCGCCGCCACCACGGTGGGCGATGCCGGGTTTGCGCGCGCCGAGGCGCTGATGGACGCCGGCGTGGACGTGCTGGTGATTGATACCGCCCACGGCATGTCGGCCAGCGTCATCGAGCAGGTGCGCCGCATCAAGACAGCGTCCAACAAGACCCAGGTGGTGGCGGGCAATATCGCCACCTATGACGGCGCGCGCATCCTGTTCGATGCGGGCGCGGACTGCGTGAAAGTGGGCATCGGGCCGGGCTCGATCTGCACCACCCGCGTGGTGGCGGGCGTGGGCGTGCCCCAGCTGCCCGCCATTATGGAAGCGGCGCGGGCGCGCGAAGGCGTTGACGGCGCGGTGATCGCCGATGGCGGCATCAAGTATTCCGGCGATCTGGCCAAAGCCATCGCGGCGGGCGCTGATTGCGTGATGATGGGCTCCATGCTGGCCGGGACCGAGGAAGCGCCCGGCGAGGTGTTCCTGTTCAAGGGCCGGTCCTACAAATCCTATCGCGGCATGGGCAGTGTCAGCGCCATGGCGCGCGGCTCGGCCGACCGGTATTTCCAGAAGGAAGTCACCGACGCCATGAAGCTGGTGCCCGAAGGCATTGAGGGCCAGGTCCCCTATAAAGGCCCCGTGGGTCCGATCCTGCACCAGATGGTCGGCGGCCTGCGCGCCGCCATGGGCTATACCGGCGCGAAGACCGTCGCGGACTTCCAGGCCAAGGCCGAGTTTGTACGCATCACCAATGCGGGCCTGCGCGAAAGCCATGTTCACGACGTCGCCATCACCCGCGAAGCGCCGAACTATCCCACGCCGGGGTGAAGGCAATGAGGCCTTCCTTCATGGGCGCTGCCCTCTTGTTCCCTCCCGCCTGTGGGGGAGGACAATCGCAATTGGACCGGGTTTGGTTGAAGACGGTGCTGTCAGCTCTCCCTCCCCCTTGGGGGAGGGCCGGAGTGGGGGGCATGCAATATCAGCTGCTGGCCCGTCACCCTTCACCGCCGCACACCCCACCCCAACCCTCCCCTCAAGGGGAGGGAGGAGATGCTCAAGCCGCAAATGCGATAGCTCTGACTTGCGGGGGAGGTGTCAGCGTAGCTGACGGAGGGCGGATGGCGCCTGTGCCAGGTTTGCAGATGAGCGCTCTGCCGATCCCTACCTCGCCGCTACGCGCATTCGACGCTTCGCGTCTCACCCCGCCCGCAAGCGGGGGGGAGACAGTAATCGCGCCTTTTCAGCATCCAGATGGAAGTGACTCCCATGCGTGAAGCCGGCCGTATCGCCGCCGCCATCGAGGTGCTGGACACCGTTCTGAACCGGCATCAGCCGGTGAAGGACGCCCTGCGCGACTGGGGCAAGGCCAATCGCTATGCCGGGTCGGGCGACCGGGCGTGGATTTCCGGCCTGGTGCTGGACGCCATGCGCAAGCGCGCCTCGCACTCCGTGCGTATGTGCGAAGACACGCCGCGCGCCATGGTGCTGGCCACGCTGGCCCATGAATGGGAGACGGGACCGGACGCCGTGGCCGCGATCTTCGACGGCGACGAGCACGCGCCCGCACCGCTGAGCGAAGCCGAACGCGCCGGCATGATCGCCGCCATGCCGGACGACGCGCCGCTCTGGGCGCGCGCTGAAGTCCCGGACTGGCTGGAAGCGAGCTTCGTGCGCGGCTTTGGCGGCGACGCCGAGGTGGAGGGCGCGGGCATGGCCTCGCGCGCGCCGGTGGATCTGCGCGTGAACACGCTGAAAACCGATTTCGACAAGGCGATCTCGGCGGTGCGCGCACAGATCAATTGCGATCCCTCCGCCCTGATCACCAGCGCCATCCGCATCGCGGCCGCCGATCCGCGCGCCAAGGCGCCGCCGGCCGATTCCATCCCCGCCTATGGCAAGGGCTGGGTGGAGGTGCAGGATCTGGGCAGCCAGATCGCCGCGCTGGCCGCCGCGCCGCTGGACGGGCTGCAGGCGCTGGATTTCTGCGCCGGGGCGGGGGGCAAGACGCTGGCTCTCGCCGCGCTCATGAACAATTCAGGCCAGCTCTATGCCTGGGATTATGACTGGCGCCGGCTTCGCGCCATCTGGCCGCGCCTGGAGCGCGCCGGGGTGCGCAATGTCCAGGTGCGCACCGGCAAGGAGGGCGAGGCGCTGTGCGATCTGGAAGACCGGATGGATATGGTCTTCATCGACGCGCCCTGCACCGGGTCGGGCACCTGGCGCCGGCGCCCGGACACCAAATGGCGCCTGAAAGAGCGCGCGCTCGCTACCCGCATCAAGCAGCAGGACGAAGTGCTGGCCAAGGCCGCCAAATACGTGAAGGCCGGCGGGCGCATGGTCTACGTCACCTGCTCGGTCCTGCCCGAAGAAAACGGCGACCGGGTGAATGTATTCCTTAAGGCGAACCCGTCATTCCGCGCCGTCCCGGCGATAGAGGCCCTTGAGCGCTCGGGCCAGCTCACCGAAGAGGGCGCGCTGATCCTCTCAGCCTGCGCCGGCGAGCACGGCGCCCTCCAGCTCACCCCGGCGCGCACAGGCACAGACGGATTTTATGTGTGCGTGATGGAGCGGGAGGGGTAAGCGAAACAGCTGTTTGAGCACGAAGATCGTCCTGAGCGGCTGGGTAAAGGGTCTGGCAGCATGATCCGACCGCCAGTGAGCCGAATACGACGTGATGCTTTGAAGGCTCTTTGAAAATACTAGAAAATCTCCGTTATAAGCGGAGTTGTTTCAGAAAATTCAAAGCGGACTGTGGAATTCTCTTTGAAAGTCTGCCATATTTTCCGTTATGAGCGGAGAGCGCGGGCGAAAGATAAAGAGCGTACTGGATGCGGTCCCGCCGGGGGCGCTCGTTGATTCCAAGTGGCTGAACCGCCACCACGTGGCGGATTCGCTATATCACGACTATGCGAAGCGGGGCTGGCTCATACGCTTGGCCCGAGGGGTCTTCATAAGGCCGGACAGCACGTTTGACGCCGATCAGCCCTTGAGCTGGCAAGCTGTCACCGCGTCCATGAGCATGATCATGGAGATGCCCTTCCATGTTGGCGGAATGACCGCGCTCGGCCTTCATGGCTATGGCCACTATGCGCAATTGAGCGGTGACGCGCGTGTCACGCTTTACGCAGAGCAGCTTCCCGGCTGGCTCTCCAGGATCAAGGTCGACGCACGTTTCGAGGAGCGGAGCCTGAAGCTTTTCGCCGACCCTGTGCTTGGCGTGGAGCCGCTGAATAATCCCGGCTTCCGCTTTGGTGGCGAGGCCGCATTCCCTGTCTCGAATCCGGAGCGCGCGATATTGGAGGCTCTCGATGAGTTGCCGGACGGAGCGGGATTCGATCAACTTGATAAGGTGTGCCAGGGGCTTGCAGGCTTGAGCCCGCGCAAGCTCATGGCGCTCCTGACAGACTGCCGGAAGGTCAAAGTCGTCCGCCTGTTCTTCGTCTTCGCAGATCGCCATGGCCGTGCCTGGCTGAAGCATCTCGACAAAAGCAAGCTCGACTTCGGCAAAGGTGATCGCCAGCTGGTCAAGGGCGGCAAGATACACCCGGCTTACCGGATAACGGTCCCGGCGAAGTTTGTGACCAGTGGGCAGGAAAGCGATCATGCGTGAACGCTACGCCGCCCAGGTCCGCTTGCTGGTCCGCCTTATTCCCATTGTCGCTGAAGAGACCGATTTCGCCCTCAAAGGCGGCACAGCCATCAATCTCTTCTACCGCGACTTGCCGCGCTATTCCGTGGATATCGACCTCATCTTTCTGCCTATCAAAGGGCGCGACGAGAGTCTGGCGGCGATCGCGCACGCATTGACGCGTCTGGCAGGCCGGATCGAGAGCGCCATCGCTGGCGCGCGCGCAATTATCGTCGCTGGCGGCGGCAATCAGGAAACGCGGGTCATCGTGCAGACCAATGAGGCGCAGGTGAAGGTCGAAGTCTCACCTGTCCTGCGCGGCACGCTGTTTCCGCCTGAACCGATGATCGTGCACGAAGCCGTCGAAGCGGCATTCGGCTTTGCCGAGATGCAAGTGATTTCGTTCGAAGAACTCTTTGCGGGCAAAATCATTGCAGCACTCGACCGCGCACACCCCCGCGATCTTTTTGATGTTCATCATCTTCTTCATGAAGAGGGGATATCCGACGCGCTTTTCCAAGCGACGCTGATCTACCTGATCAGCTCAGGCAGGCCGATGCATGAATTGCTTGATCCTGGCCCGATTGATATCGCCGATATTTACGTCCGGGAATTCGATGGGATGGCGGCCAAACCCTTGCCGGTAGAAACGCTGTATGCGGCGCGCGAGAGGCTGGTTCTTGAGCTGCGCAGCAGATTGACCGGCGCAGCAGCCGCATTTCTTGAGGGTGTTCACTGCTGCGAGCCGGACTTTGACCGGATCGGCCTGCCCCAGTCCGCCGCCCTGCCAGCTGTCCGCTGGAAGCTACTCAATCTGGAGACATTCAAGACTGGCGATCCAAAGCGGCACGCAGACCAGCTAAACGCCTTGCGCGCGCTGTTCGCGGATTAGAACCAGGGTCAAAACCCGATCAGCCTATTCATGGGCTGGTGCAAATCATGATTCTGGCCCAACGGGTTCGATCTGGCGCCTTGGGCCCTGCACAGGGATTTGGGCGAGCAGGGCCGGCTCAAGCCCGCCGGGCAGGCAGCCTGACGCCCCTCACTCCCGGTCCTTCTTGCCGCGCGCCACCTCCGTCGCGAGCGCTTCCAGCCTGTGGGTCCAGCAGCCCTTGCAGCGGTCCAGCCAGTCATCGACCTCGTGCAGGCGGGCG
>JAIUMW010000048.1 GCA_022565365.1 Oceanicaulis sp. | reverse complement strand
GGAAGCCAAAACCCATTTGTCCCGCCTGCTCGACGAGCTGGAGGAGACCGGCGAGCCGCTGGTGATCACCCGCCACGGCAAGCCGGTGGCGACGATCTATGGCGCGCAGGCGCCGCTCGCCGCTGGCGGCGTGTCCGATGGCGACCGTCAGGCCGCGTTCGAAAATGAACCCGTGCCCGAGGCCGATCCCTATGCCGAGGCCGAAGCGATGCTCAAGGCCGATCCGGGCCTGCGTGAGCGCATGCGCGCCAGCCTGATGGGCCTGTCCGGCGCCAAACGTCCCGAGCCGCGCCCGCGCAAGCTGTCGGGGCCGGAGCTGCTGGAGAAGATAGAGGCGCTGCAGGCCCAGATGGAACCCGATCCTGAACTCGATGCGATGAGCTGGGAGGAACTTAAAGAGCTGATCCGCTCGTGACGGGGCGGTCTGGCGTAATTGTGCTGGACGCATCGGCTGCGGCGTCTCTTGTGCTGCCGTCTCAGGAGACGCCCGCGTCCCGCGCGCTGCTGGACCCGAATTCCCGCGAGCGCTTCGTGGCGCCCGACATTTTTCTTTGGGAAACCTATAATCTTGTGGTCCGCTATGCGCGCGCTCACAAGACAAATGCCGCGCCCCTGGTTGAGGCGCTCGCTTCGCTGGATGTTGAGGCATGGCCCTGCCTGACTCGGCGCCAGATCGCCGGGCTGATAGACTTGGGTCTGACTGAAAACCTCTCCCTCTTCGACGCCGCCTATCTCGCGCTCGCGCTGGACCTTGACGCCCCGCTGGCGACGCGCGATGCCGGGCTGGTGAAGGCGTCTGCGCTGGCGGGCGCGCCATGTCTGGATTTGCGCTGAACAGGACTAACCCCATGACCGAAGATCTGATCATCCGCCGCGCCGGCGATGTCGGGCGCCTCACCCTGAACCGCCCCAAGGCGCTCAACGCGCTCAATCAGGACATGGTCGACGCCATGACATCGGCGCTGCTGGACTGGCGCGAGGATGCCGGCGTCAAGGCTGTGGTGGTGGACGGCGCGGGTGAGAAGGGGTTCTGCGCCGGCGGCGATATCCGCATGCTGGCCGAAAGCGGCAAGGCGGGCGACGGGCGCGCCTGGCGCTTCTGGCGCGACGAATACCGGCTCAACACGCTGATCGCCGAATATCCCAAGCCCTATATCGCCCTCATCGACGGCATCACCATGGGCGGCGGGGTCGGGGTCTCCGTGCATGGCGATTTCCGCGTGGCGGGCGATCGCACCACTTTCGCCATGCCCGAGACCGGTATCGGCTTTCACCCCGATGTGGGCGGGGCGTATTTCCTGCCGCGCCTGGCCGGAGAGATCGGGACGTGGATGGGCCTGACCGGCGCGCGCCTCAAAGCCGCTGACTGCATCCTCACCGGCGTGGCGACTCATTATGTGCCCAGCGAGCAGCGCCAGGCGCTTGTTGACGCGCTGGAAGGCACGGCGCTCGATCATGACGGCGAACAGGTCGAAGCGCTGCTGGACCGGTTCAGCGGCGATGCGGGCGCCAGCGATTTGGCGTTGACACGCGGCCTGATCGACAGCGCGTTCGACGGCGATGATGTGGGCGCCATGGCGGCGCGGCTGGAGGCGGCGGGCGATTCCTGGTCTCTGCGTCAGCTGGATATCCTGCGGTCCAAATCGCCCACCGCTTGCGCCGTGACGCTCTCCGCCTTGCGCCGCGGCGCCGATCTGAGCTTCCGCGAGGTGATGACGCAGGATCTGCGCGTCTCCATGCGCTGCCTCGATGACGGGGTGGACTTCTATGAGGGCGTGCGCGCGGTGATTCTGGACAAGGACAACGCGCCGAACTGGGCGCCGGCGCCCAGCGATGTGTCGCGCTGGTTCGAGCCGCTGCCCGGTGATGATGAGATGAGCTTTCTGGGCCAGTAGAGGCTCCTTCAGGCATCGTTCCATACGTGCGCGAGGGCGGGTGCGGGTGTACACTGGAGGCTGGTTATCCACGCCCGCGTCCGGAGGTCTTCCATGGCCCGCATCTGTCTCATCAACGCCCATCCAGATCCCGCGCCCCAGCGCTTCTGCCATGGCCTGGCCGACGCCTATCAGGCGGGCGCGCAAGGCGCCGGCCATGAGGTCGCCCGGTTTGACGCCGGGGCGCTGGAATACGGTTTTCTGACCAGCGCGAAAGCCTTCGCCGAGCCGGCGCCGGACTCTGTACGTGCGGTTCAGGAGGCACTGAGCGCCGCTGATCATCTGGTGCTGATCTATCCGCTGTGGCTGGGCACGATGCCGGCGCGGTCCAAGGCGCTGCTGGAGCATCTGGGCCGGGCGAATTTCTTCCTCGACACCGGCTCCGACTCCACCAAATGGCCGGCGCGCAAGATGGGCGGCAAGTCGGCGCGCGTGATCGTCACCATGGGCATGCCGGCCGTGGCCTATCGGGTCTTCTTCCGCTCCCATTCGCTCAAAGCTGTGGAGACCTCCATACTGGGCCTGACCGGGTTCAAGCCGGTGCGCAGCACGGTGTTCGGCATGGTTGAATCAAGCGCGCAGCGCCGCGCCGGCATGTTGGAAGATGCGCGCAAGCTGGGCGAAAAGGCGCAATAGCCGCCCGCGTCAGCCTTGATCGCGTCCGCCAAAGCGGCGACACTGGCGTTAACGCTATGCCGGGGAGGGCGAGATGGAATTTGTACAGGATGTGCTGGATTTTTTCCGCACGGGGTTCAATCAGGTCAACGCGGTTCAGGGCCTGATCATCGCGCTGATTGCGGCGGTTCTGCTGCCCAGCCTGGCGCGCCTGCCCATGTTCGTGGTGGGGGCGACGCTGGTCCACGTGATCGTCGATACGCTGCTTCCGGTGCTGTCGGGCGGTGCGGCGATACAGCTGCCCCAAGTGCTGGAGCTGAGTTTCTGGCGCTATGCCGCCACGTTGCTGGCGGGCTATCTGATCGTCATTCTCATTCTGGGCCTGATCAAGCGGCTCTTGCTGCGGCGTTAACCCTGCTGACGTCCCAAGCGTGCCATCAAAGACACGCATGGGACGTGCGCACCCACTGAATTGGTTTATTTTTCCTTGCTTTCTGTTAAGGTTTTGGCAGTCTCACCGCCATGTCCGGCCTGAGGGAGGCTGCGAAGCGAGGGGAAGATTATGGAAATTGTCGATATGATCTGGGGCTATATCGCCCCTGTGTGGAACTGGCTTGTGGCCGGTCTGGCCGTGCATGGCCCGTTGACCGCCGGTGGCGAGATCAACTGGATGTTTCTGGCTCTGCAAATGGGCGTTATTGCGCTGGTGATGGCGCTGCTGATGCAGCAATTCGGGGCCATTTTGATCTTCACTGTGCTCGGCGCGATCGTGCATGTGGTGGTCGATATCGTGCTGCCCATGGTGCGCGCGGACGCCGGTTTCGCACTGCCGCCGGTGACCGAGATGCCCTATCTGCAATACATCGCCTTCCTGGCGGTGGGGTATTTCGTGGCCATCACCGTTCTGTCGATCATCAAGGGGGTCCTGCTGCCGCGCCGCTAGGCGTTTGGGGCGACTCTGACGGCAAAAGCCGCCGGGCGACCGCGCAAGCTGCGCGCCCGGCGGCTTTGTGCGTCTTGGCGCAGGGCCTTGAGCGCGCTAAGCCTGCAGGGTCCAGACAGGAGAGCGCCCTATGGCCCATGAAGACGACGTCCGCCTTGACGTGACGCGCGCTGGCGTGGCGATCATCACGCTGAACCGGCCCACCAAGCACAATGCCTTCAACGCCGATATCATCGCGCGATTATCCGATATTTTCGAAACCCTGCGCACCAACGCCCAGGTGCGTATTGTCTTCGTGCGCGGCGCAGGCGGCAGTTTCTCCGCCGGGGCGGATCTTGAATGGATGAAAGCGGCCGCCGACTGGACTCATTCGGACAATGAGGAAGATGCGCTGGGCCTGGCGCGCATGCTGCACCGGCTCTACGACCTGCCCCAGATCACCGTGGCGCTGGTCCATGGTGCGGCCATGGGCGGCGGCGCCGGGCTGATGGCGGCCTGTGACATCGCGGTGGCGGTCAAGGATGCGAAAATCCGCTTCTCCGAAGTGCGCCTGGGCCTGACGCCCGCGACCATCTCACCCTTCGTGGTGCGCGCCATCGGGCCGCGCCAGGCCCGCGCCCTGTTCGTCACTGGCGAGGGGTTTGACGGCGAGTTCGCCCATAAAATCGGACTGGCCCAATATGTCGTCGACAGCGCCGAAGAGTTGGACGACATGATGGAGCACCTGGCCAAGCTTGCCTTTGATGCGGCCCCGGGCGCCGTGCGCGACGCCAAGGCGCTGGTCGATATGGTGACCGGCGATGACATCGATGACGGGCTGATGCGTAAAACCGCCCACAAAATCGCCGACCGCCGCGTCAGCGATGAGGGCCGCGAGGGGCTTGCGGCGTTCCTGGAGAAGCGCAAGCCGTACTGGCTGGAAAGCTGACCGGCCGCTTGCGCCGACCCGCGCCATCGCCCAGAACCGCAACGCCTGCTGACCACCCGCATCGGAACATGCCATGATCAAGACCCGTCTCATCGCGAACCGGGGCGAGATCGCCTGCCGCATCATGCGCACGGCGCACCGCATGGGCATCGCCACAGTGGCGGTGTATTCCGACGCCGATGCGCGCGCCCCCCATGTGCGCATGGCAGGCCAGGCGGTGCGCCTGGGCCCCGCGCCGGCGCGCGAGAGCTATCTGAAGGCCGATCTGATTCTGGAGGCCGCGAAAAAGACCGGCGCCGACGCCATTCATCCCGGCTACGGCTTTCTGTCCGAAAACGCCGATTTCGCCCGCGACTGCCAGAAGGCCGGGATCATCTTCGTCGGCCCCGATCCTGAAGCCATCGATGCGATGGGTCTGAAAGACCGCGCCAAGGCGCTGATGGAAAAAGCCGGGGTGCCGGTGACGCCGGGCTATCATGGGCAAAATCAGGACCCTGAGTTTCTGGCGGAGCAAGCCGGCAAGATCGGCTATCCGGTCCTGATCAAGGCTGTCGCCGGGGGCGGGGGCAAGGGCATGCGCAAGGTGGAGGCGCCGGAGGCCTTCGCCGAGGCGCTGGCCAGCTGTCAGCGCGAGGCCGCGTCGAGCTTTGGCGATGAGCGCGTGCTGATCGAGAAATTCATCGCCAGCCCGCGCCATATCGAGGTGCAGGTGTTCGGCGACCGGCGCGGGCGCGTGGTCCACTTCTTCGAGCGTGACTGCTCGCTGCAGCGCCGCCACCAGAAAGTCATAGAGGAAGCCCCGGCGCCGGGCATGACCCCGGGTGTGCGCGCCGCCATGTGCTCGGCCGCCGTGCGCGCGGCCGAGGCCGTGAACTATGTCGGCGCCGGTACGGTGGAGTTCATCGTCGACGGGTCCGGACCTTTGCGCGAGGACGGCTTCTATTTCATGGAGATGAACACGCGGCTTCAGGTGGAGCATCCGGTCACTGAAGCCATCACCGGCTATGATCTGGTGGAGCTGCAGCTGCGCGTGGCCGCGGGCGGATCGGTTCCCGAACAGGACCGCATCGCCATCAAGGGCTGGGCCATGGAGGCGCGCCTCTATGCCGAGGACCCGGCCACCGGTTTTATGCCCTCCATCGGCCCGCTGGACCGCCTGGTCCTGCCGGGCGAGGCCGAAGGGGTGCGCACCGATAGCGGCGTGGAGCAGGGCGGCGAGGTGTCGCTGCACTATGATCCCATGATCGCCAAGCTGATCACCCAGGGCGGCACGCGCGAGGCGGCGATTGATACGCTGGTGGCGGGGCTGGATGCGCGCACGGTCGTCTGGCCGGTGCGCACCAATGCCGGCTTCCTGCGCCGCGCCCTGACTCATCCCGATTTCCGCGCGGCCCGCGTGGATACGCGCTTCATTGACGAGCGCCTGGACGTGCTGGCCCCCAAATCACCGCCCGCTTTGAGCTGGATCGCCGGGGCGCTGGCGCTCGCTGGCGGCGGGCCGTTGGCCGCGCCCGCGCGCGATCCCTGGGATGTGTGCGACGGCTTCCGGGTCAATGGCGATCCGGTGTTTGAAGTGGGCCTTGATCACGCTGGGGCGCGCGTGGGTGTGCGCCTGAGCCTGAATGACGGTGCGTTGGAGGCGCAGGCGGGCGATGAGACGCTGGTGCTCGACGAACCGCGCTTTGAGCCGGGGCTTTTCACCGCGCGCCTCAACGGCCAGCCGGTCAGTGCGCGCTTCGAGATCTGGCCATCGCGCGGCGCGCTGGTGGCCGCCCAGGGCGAAACCCACCTCATCACCGAATACAACCCCGCCGCCCAGGCCGACGCGCTGGAGGGCGGCGCCGCCATCCTCGCCCCCATGCCCGGCAAGGTCCTCTCCGTCGCCGTCAAGCCCGGCGACACGGTGAAAAAGGGCCAGACCCTGGTCGTCCTCGAAGCCATGAAAATGGAACACGCCCTGGCCGCTCCCCGCGACGGCGTGGTGGAGGCGGTCAACGCAACCGCCGGTGCTCAGGTGAGCGACGGCGCGGCGCTCGTGGTGCTGAGCGAGGCGGAGGGGTAGGGGGTTACCCCGGACACGCCTCGGCCGTCCCTGAACGGTCGGCGATGCGGCCATCGCTGAAGATGTCGATCAGACCGTCGCGCAGGGCCGCCTCCCAGGTGAAGCGGTCATGGCCGGACGCGTAGCACAGCGTGCGCAGCGGAACCGCGTGCGCGCGAAGCCGGTCGGCATAGCTGTCCGCCGCCTCGCGGAACCGGGCTTCATACAGCCCGGCGGCGATGTGGAACTGAACGAAGGGCCGCGGCGCGTCTTGCAGGACATCCACGTCAGACGGGGCAGGCGAGGCCGCGATGATCCGGTTGATGTAGCGCTCGACCCGGGAGGCGCTGAGCGCGAAGGTCGCCGAGGCCGACGCGCCGAACAGGATCCAGCCATCCCCGGACACCCGTCCACCATATTGGGTGGCGATCCAGGGCAGGAATTCGTTTTCGAAAAAGCTCAGATAGCTCTGGTGCATATCGCTGTCACGGGACGGCACGTATTCATGATTGCGCGCAAACGGCGTGTCCATCCGGGCTTCGATGGCGACGATCAGCACGGGCGGAATGCGCGAATTGTCGATCAGGTGCTGCACGACGCCGGCATATTGCCGGATCGCCTGGCCGTCCGGCAGGATCAGCACGGGCGCCCGGTCATTGCCGAGCTGGGGCGGGATATAGACGTGAACCCGCCGCTCGATCCCGGCGGCGCCATCAAACAGCGTGAAGCTGTCTATCGGGGCGGATAGCGCGCCATGCCCGGCCGCAGGATCGGCCCTGTCCCCTTCGAACACCGCCTGGCCGAGGCGGCCTCCTTGCGCGTCGAAGGCGTAGAATTGCAGTCTGGATTGCGCCAGATGGGGCAAGCGCCACTGCGCCGCCCAGCACGCCTCGCCGATCGGGTCGATATGCCGGGTGGCAAGCGACCCGCTTATGCTTTGCGGCGGCTCAGGCGACCGGATCATGACCAGCAGGCGCTCGCCATCGGCCTGTGCCGTGATCGCCTCTTCGCCCTGACAGGCCTGCGCCGGGAGAGAGCCCTGACCCGAATCCATCGCGATCTGGCAGCCAATGCCGGAGGGGCAGTGCGCGCCGGCTTCCACAAGATCAAGGACCTGCGCCTGGGCGCTGCCCGACGCGAGTAATCCGCCAGCCGACACTGCCTTCCAGGCATTTCGCCAAGCCATCAGTCGTCTCCCCACACGCGATGAGGGAAGCCTACCGCTACCCCGGTGGGTGAGCAAACTAGCCCCGCCCCAACGCCCCGCGCACATACGGCGCCGCCGTCCACGCGCTCAAGACCGCGATAAACCACACCCCGCCCACCCAGTAGAAGAACCAGGCGTCGAGGGGCAGGCTGACCGGCGTGTAGAGGTCCAGCGCGACCAGGGCGAAGGGGGCGCCGGTCATGATCATGGCCAGCGCTGTCTTGGTGCGCGCCTCGCCGGTGACGTTGAGGGTGGCGGGCGCGGGGCGGGTGAAGCGTAAGATCGTGACCAGCACATCGCGGCCCACAATCACCGCCACCGGCGCGGCGAGCCAGACCATCCAGCCGCTGATGGCGGCGAAGGCCAGCAAGTACGCGCCCACCAGCACCTTGTCGGCGATGGGATCGAGGAGGGCGCCCAGCGCGCTGCGCGCATCCAGAGCCCGCGCCAGCCAGCCATCCAGCCAGTCGCTCAAGGCGGCGAGGATAAAGATCACCAGCGCCGCCCCGCCCCAGGCCATCGCCGCGCTCTCGGTCTCCTGTCCCGCGCTGTGCAGGAGGCAATAGGCGCCAAACACCCCTGCGGCGATGCGCGCCAGCGTGACGGCGTTGGGCAGATGGCGCAGGGGGCTATTCGTTGAAATGGTCATAAATCGTCCTCGCCAGCGTTTTGGAAACGCCCTCGACGGCTTCCAGATCGGCCAGATTGGCCCGGGTCACGGCGCGCGCCGAGCCGAAATGCTTGAGCAAGGCGCTTTTGCGCGTGGCCCCCACGCCGGGAATATCGTCCAGCGGGGTTTCCCGGATCTGGCGCTGGCGCCGGGCGCGGTGGCCGGTGATGGCGAAGCGGTGGGCCTCATCGCGCAGGCGCTGGATGTAATACAGCACCGGATCATTGGGCGGCAGGCGCACCGGCGCCTTGCCGGGCAGGTAGAACACCTCGCGCCCCGCATCGCGGTCCGGCCCCTTGGCCACGGCGGCCAGCGGGATATCGGTTAGGCCGAGCTCCTCCATCACCCCCTCGACGGCGGACAGCTGCCCCTTGCCGCCATCGATCAGCACCAGATCGGGGGCCGGCGCGCCGTCATCACGCTCGCGTTTCAACCGCGCAAAGCGCCGGCGCATCATGGCGCGCATCATGGCGTAGTCATCATCGGTGGCCGCATCATCGCCCTTCATGTTGAAGCGGCGATAGGCGGTTTTCTCAAACCCCTCGGGTCCCGCCACGATCATGGCGCCCAGCGCGTTCGTCCCCTGGATGTGGGAGTTGTCATAGACCTCGATGCGCGTCGGCGGCGCGTCGAGCCCGAACACCCGCGCCACGCCTTTCAGGAGCTGGGCCTGAGATGCGCTTTCGGCCATCTGGCGGGCCAGCGCCTCGTGGGCGTTGTGGACGGCCTGTTCCACCAGCTGTTTCTTGTCGCCGCGCTGGGGCTTGCGGATTTCAACACCATGCCCGGCGCGCAGGGCCAAGGCTTCGGACAATAGCGCGGCTTCGTCGGGCGCATGGCTCACCAGAATGAGGCGCGGGGCGGGCTTGTCGTCATAGAATTGCGCGATAAAGGCGGCCAGCACGCCGGCCTCGCTGGCGTCCGCCTCATGGCGCGGATAGAAGGCGCGATTGCCCCAGTTCTGCCCCGCCCGGAAGAAAAAGACCTGCACGCAGGAGCGCCCGCCCTCAGAATGCACCGCCACCACATCGGCCTCTTCGAGGCCTTCGGGATTGATGTCCTGATGGGTGGTCACCGCCGCGATGGCGCGGATGCGGTCGCGCAGGCGGGCGGCGTGTTCAAAGTCCATCGCCTCGGCGGCGGCGGTCATCTGGGTCTGCAGCGCCTCGCGCAGCTCGTTGGAGCGCCCGCGCAGAAAGCTCGTCGCATCGGCCACAAGGTCGGCGTATTCCTCGGCGTCCACATAGTCCACGCACGGCGCCGCGCATCGCTTGATCTGATAGAGCATGCAGGGCCGGGTGCGGCTCTCATACACGCTGTCTGAGCAGGTGCGCAGGAGGAAGGCCTTCTGCAGGGTGTTGAGCGTGTTATTCACCGCGCCGGCGCTGGCGAACGGGCCGAAATACGCGCCCTTGGCCTTGCGCGCGCCGCGATGCTTGGTCAGCTGCGGCGCCGCGTGATCGCTGCGGATGAGGATGTAGGGAAACGACTTGTCATCGCGCAGGATGATGTTGAAACGGGGTTTCAGCCGCTTGATGAGATTGGCCTCCAGCAGCAGCGCCTCGGTCTCGGTGCTGGTGACCACAAACTCCATGGTGCGCGTCAGCGCGATCATCAGGGCGATGCGGTTGGTGTGGCCGCCGGTCTTGGCGTAGCTCGCCACACGGTTCTTCAGCTTCCTGGCCTTGCCCACATAGAGCACCTCGCCGTCCGCGCCGTACATGCGGTAGACGCCGGGTTTCATCGGCAATTGCTTCACGTAATCGGCGATGATTTGCGGACCCGAACGCGCATCATCCGCCGCCCCCGCCGGGGCGGCGTCACCTTGCGCATCCATGGGCGGCGCATCGGGTCGGGCGGCTTTGACCATACCGCCCAAGATAGGCCGTGCGGAGCGCCGCGGCAGCGGGGAGGGGCAGGGGGGTTAGTGGGAGAAGTCAGATCGGGCATGCACGATAGCGATGATGCGGATCGATTGCGCGCCCGCTTCAAAGATCAGGACATGAGACGCGCGCCGCGCTGCGTAAACCGCCTCATTTTTTCGGCGAAGTCTCCGCCAAGCGTAGCGGCTGTCAGGCAGGCGGCTGGCGAAATCAATGAGGTCGAGCGTATAGGTGCGCGCCTGGGCCTGACCCCATGTGTCGAGCGTGTAGTCGAAAATCGCGTCCAGGTCCGCCAGCGCCTTGACGCTGAACCGGACAGTCTCAGGACTGCGGGTCATAACGCGCCTGGGCCTCAGCCAGGCTCAGCGTCACGTCCTTGTCGACGGCGTCGGAGAGGCGGTCGTCCAGAAGGTCGTCCAGCGTGATGCGCGCCGCGTCCAGCGCGTCCTTGCGCCGCTCGATCAAATCCAGCGCATAGCTCACCGCCTCGTCGGCGCTGGCGAAGCGGCCTGAACGCACCAGGGCGTCGAGGCGGGCGGCGGTTTCAGGCGATAGCGCGGTCATGGGCTCAGTCTAGCGCAAGCGCGCCTTGCGAGCCAGACAGCCACCACTCCCCAACCGCTTAATCGCCAGTTTACCAAATCGGCCGAGTGCTTGATGCCGCATCCGGCTTGCCTGCGCCGGCCCTTGCAGGCGCCTTGCACACGGCTTGTCCCATGAGCTTTGACCAGCTTGGCTATGACCGCATTGACTGCCGGTTCGACCCGGCGGACCTGGACGGATTGCTGGCGGCGGTGGCGGGGACGCGCCGGTTTGACGGATCGCTCTTCCTCACCGAGGCCGAGTATGAGGCTGACCCGGTTCACCGCGGCACCAATCCGCGGCCGGGACGCAATCTGGCCGAAGCGCTGGACACTCTGATCGCACCGCTGGAGGCGGACGCGGCGCTGACCGGCGCGCTGCGGCGCGTGCTGGGACCGGGCTACCGGGTCATGGACCGCAAATTCGTGGTGGGCATGCCCCATAGCGAGATCCCGGCCTGGCTGCGCACGCGCATCGAGAACAACAACGTCAATAATCTGGGCGCCTATATCCGGCCCGAATACCGCGACATGACGTATTTCTGGGGCATTGATCTGCATCAGGACCTGATCGACTGGTCCGCCCGCGAGGCCGATTTCATCACCGTCTATGTCTATCTGGAAGACGTGGGTCCGGGCGATGCGCCGCTCTTCCTGCTGCCGCGCAGTCATGGACTGGGCGCGGACATCTTCCCCCACGAACTGACCCTGCTGAACCGGGATGAGGCCCTGTCGCGCTATGCCGCCAACGGGGCGAGCATTGAGGAACGCGCGGTGCGCCTGACCGGGCCGGCGGGCGCGGTGCATTACTGGCATGCCTGCCTTCTGCACGGCACCCAGCCCACGGCGGGGGATAGGCGGCGGATATCTTTGCGATATCTGATCGAGATGGACCCGCAGGCGCATGATTGCGAGCTGGCGCGGGTCAACGCCGCCATCCCCTATCCCCTGAGCATTGACCAGACGCGGCGCGATCTGGCGGCCAGCGGCGTGGCGGTGATCAAGGGCAATTTCGTCAACACCCAGGCCGGCCTGTCAGGCGGATAAAGGACACCGATATGAGCAAGACCGCTTCCTGGCGCGAGGCCAATCCGGTCGCCGCTGACATGCGCCCCATGGATGCGCGCTATGGCGAGATTCTGCGCCGCCATGCCGGGGATGAGGACATCATCCACCAGCTCAACGCCTTTCAGCGGCGCATGTATGCGTCGAAATCCTTCGGCCATTGGGAAGTGTTCAAAATGGTCGCCAACCTGCCCGGCCATGTTGTGGAGTGCGGCGTGTACAAAGGCGAATCCCTGTTCAATTTCGCGCGCTTCCTGGAAATCCTCTGCCCCGGCGACCGCACCAAGCAGGTGATCGGGTTTGACCATTTCGAGGGCCTGACCGGGCGCACTGAGGCCGACGAGACCGAGCAGGGCGGCGCGATCAACCGGGGCAATTTCGACGGCGGCTGGGAGTCGGCGGGTTTCCGCGACACGCTGTTTGAGCTTGTCGAGCTGTTCAACGCCGACAGCTTCGTGCCCAAGAAGCCGCGCATCGTGATCGAGGAGGGCGATATCGTGGAGACCGCGCCCGCCTATGTGGAGCGCCATCCGGGCCTGCGCATCTCGCTCCTGCATCTCGACTGCGATATTTACGAGCCGACGCTGGCCGCGCTGAAAGCCTTCTATCCCCACATCGTGCCGGGCGGGATCGTGCTGTTTGACGAGTACGGCATCACCGAATGGCCCGGCGAGTCCCGCGCCGTGGAGGAGTATTTCGAGGGCAAACCGCCGGTTATCGAGAAATTTCCCTGGCTGTCCGCGCCGGGCGGCTGGCTGCGCAAGCCGGCGGGCTGAGCCCGGCCGCCGCTACCGCCACCGCTCCAGGCTGACCCCCACGCTGTCGGCGTCCGCCAGCGCGGTCAGCTTGTCGATGGACAAAGCCAGGCGCGTGATGCGCGGATCGGCGAAGAGGGTGTCGGCGATGGTCTGGGCCAGGTCTTCCAGAAGGTCATGATGGCGGGCCAGCACGATCTGACGCACGGTTTCGGCGAGCGCGGCGTAATTGACCGTTTCGGCGAGCTGTCCGGACGGGCATCGGGCGCTGGAATCCACGTCGGCGGTGAGGTCGATGCGCACCGCCTGGCGACGGCCGCGCTCAGAGGCATAGACGCCCACCTCGGCGTCGAGGCGCAGGCCGCGCACATGCACGCTGACGCGCTCGCCGGCATGGGCGGGGCGGGCGGCCGGGGCGGCGCCGGGGCGGACAGGTTCCAGTTTCATGGCGCGGCGCCTCTTTTTTGTGCGGCGTTCAGGCTATATGCCCCGTGCAGGCGCGTGTGAACACCGATTGGCGCCCTTTTGAGCAGACCGGAGCCCGCCCATGACCTCGACACGCCCCGCCGGTAAAGGCGCAGCCCTGGTCACCGGCGCGTCCAAACGCATCGGGCGGGCGCTGGCCGAGGCTCTGGTGGAAGACGGCTACGCGCTGGCGGTGCATTACAACGCCTCGCGCGAGGAGGCCGACGCCTTCGTGGCGGAGATCGCGGCGAAGGGCGGCCGGGCGGCGGCGCTGGGGGCGGATTTATCGGACCCCGACGCGGCGGCGGGCCTGATCGATGCGGTGGGCGCGGCGCTGGGGCCGGTCAGCGTGCTGGTCAATTCCGCTTCGGTGTTTGAGGACGATTCCCACGACACCCTGACCGCCGCCAGCTTCCGCCGCCATATGGACGCCAATGCGCTGGCGCCGGCGCTTTTGAGCCAGGCGTTCGCGAAGCAGGCGCCGGACGGCGCGATGATCTTCAACTTGCTGGACTACAAGCTGTTCAATATGAACGCGGATTTCTTTTCCTACACATTGTCCAAAGCCGCGCTGATGACCATGACGCAGATGCTGGCGCGCGCGCTGGCGCCCAAGGTGCGGGTCAACGCCGCCGCGCCGGGCCTCACCCTGCCCAGCCCCTATCATTCGGTGGAGGAATTTAAGCGCCTGCATGCCGACAACCCGCTGCAATGTGGGCCCACGCCGGATGATCTGGTGCGTACGCTGCGTTACTTCTTAGCGACCCCGTCAGTCTCGGGCCAGATCGTGTGCGTGGATGGCGGCCAGCATTTCGATCCGCGCCTGACGCGCGACGTGTTCGGCGCGCTCTGAATATCAGCCGCCGCGAGGCCCCTCGGTCAGCACCACAATCTCGCTGGGGTGGGCGAAGCGCAGCACGGCGCGGGCGCGTTCTTCCAGATAATCCACATCCACCGACCCGGTGCGCTCGTCGAGCCGGGCGACCCGGTCCTCCATGCGCTCGCGCTGGGCGCGGGTGGCGGCCAGCTCCGCCTCCACCGCTGCGATCTGGATCTGGATGCGGGCGTGATTATACACGCCCTGTTCCCCGTTCATGGCGTGATAGCCGAAATAGGCGATGAGCATCGCCAGAACCATTGTCAGGCTGAACCGCTTTAGCGTGTTCACGACCGTCTCCATCCACCGCCCGCCTTTTGCGGATCGTTACGGCGTGAAGCCTAGCCCGGGCAGGGTAAAGGAAGCGTTAGGCGAATCGAGTCCGGCAGTGATTCGGTGTTGGGCTTGGGCCCGCCGCGCAATCTGAAAAGTGGAAACCGGTTTTCATATAAATTGCGCGGTCACTAATGACCGGCGGCTTTAAGCCGACGGCGCAATCTGAAAAGTGGGAACCGGTTTTCAGATAAATTGCGCGGCCACTCAAAGACCGTCGGCGTTAAGCCGACGGCCCGTCGCCCCGCGCCGCATCGGCGTGGAAGCGGAAGGCTTTGAGCGCATCCAGCACCGGCCCGTCATAATTGCGCGGCGTCTCGGCCGCGCCGGTGATCCAGGCATAGACATCGGTATCGGGCGCATCCAGCAGGCGCTCGAACGCGTCCAGCTCCTCGGGCGACAGGCTGTCCAGCCTCGCCTCGGCGAACCGCCCCATGATCAGATCCGCCTCCTTGAACCCCCGCCGCCAGGCGCGGAAGGTCAGCCGCTTCTTGCGGTCAGCCGGATTGATGGGACGGTTCGGATCGGAAAACGGATCATCGCTCATGGGTGGGCGATATAGGGGAGGGAGGGGGGTGGGGGAAGGGGTTATTTGAGCCAAAAATCATCGTCGATCGGAATGCCATGTGTTCTCAAATATGAAGTTGCGAGCGCTTTTCCAACCGGTGTGACATCAAAGTTGCGCTCGATCTTCGACAAAAAAGATTTAACGGTTCTGACTTTCGCATCCGCACACAGAATTTCTTCAATGGTATTTTCGTCGGCGCTTGCTCTATGAATTTGTTCTGCTTCTCTAAGCGCATCCTCATGCTCACCCAGACCAATGACCGGATGACTCGGCAGGGCTCCTGCCATTTTTGAGTAGTAGAAATTTTCCGAAATTTTTTCCAAGTGCCCGCTTTCGCTGATTTTCGGATACTTCTTTACAAACTCTGCGCCGACGGGTTGCCTGAGCTTGCTGCCCAACCTCCCGACCCAATCATCGAAGCTAAAGTGATTGAAATCATTGATTCTTATGATCCCTCTCATGTCAAGTATATCAAGATCAAATCTTGAAATGCTGTCAAATAGTAGGCTTGTTGGTAGGTATATTTTAAATCCAGCTTG
>JAIUMW010000047.1 GCA_022565365.1 Oceanicaulis sp. | reverse complement strand
CGCTGTCGGCAATTACATGGACCGCCAGGAGCGCGACATGCGCGAGCGCCTGCGCGAATCAGGCGTGACCGTGCGCCGTGTCGGCGACGATCTGGTCCTGGTGATGCCGGGCAATATCACCTTCGCCACCGGTTCGGCAACGGTCAGCCCGCGCTTCGGCGGCGTACTGCATGATGTGGGCGACGTGCTGCAGACCTATCCGGCCACCTATGTGGACGTGATCGGCCACACTGACAATGTGGGCTCGGCCCAGTTCAACCAGCAGCTTTCGGAGCGCCGCGCCAGCTCGGTGGCCGCCGAGCTGCTCAATCGCGGCGTGATCCGCGAGCGTCTCTTCGTGGCCGGCATGGGCCTGACCCAGCCGATCGCGGACAACTCGACCGATGCGGGCCGCGCCGCCAATCGCCGCGTGGAAATCCGCATCGCACCGCACCGCGGTTCGTAACCGGCTTTCAGGCTCGCGCCTGACAGACCAGGACGCAGCGCCCGGCCCTTGCGGCCGGGCGTTTTGCGTTGGGATGCGTGCGATATCTTGAAAGAAAATGCAGCCGCCCGAGCCATCGCGGTGGTGGGGGGGACGATGGCGGCCCGGGCGGCTGCACGAGGCGGGTGCGCCTCGGGGAGAGCGCAGCAGGGATGGTGCAGTCGATGAGATCACACACCGGTTCATCGGCTGGGCAATTGGACGCAGGCTCGCGTCCGGTGCGTGTCCATGCATTGAACCTGCCTGCACAATGCTGAAATTGCACGCGGATTCAGGGCTGGAGGTTAAGCGCCGGTTAAAGGAGGGCGGGGGCTGGAGCGGGCAGGCCTAGCCAAGCTCGGGCGGCGCCTGGCGGGCGTGGAGGATGCGCAGGATATCTATCGCCGACTCACCGATGCGGTACACGATCACGTGCGGGGGATGGGACAGGCATCGCAGAGACGGCTCTACTCCGGCCCACGCCCGCCCAAGCTCGGGGAAATGCGCCAACCGCCCGATGGCCGCTTCAAGTTTATCGGCGTAGACGTCCGCCTGGCGCAGTCCAAAGGCTTCTGCGCCCGCCAGATAGATCTGGCGAAAATCGCTTCTGGCCCGGCTGCTGAGCCTAATCCGCATAGCCACGTTGGCGCGCCTCTTCACGCACCTCGCTGATGATCTCTGACAGGCTCTGATCCACGATGGGGCTATCCAGACCCTCCTGGATCAGGCGATTGAACTCGGCCCGCTTCGCGCGCGCCTCGGCGTCGCGGCGGATCAGGTCGCGGACATAGTCGCTGGCGCTGGCATAGCGCCCCGAAGCGACCTGTTCATCCACCGCCGCCTTGAGCATATCGGGCAGGGAGACATTCATCGTGGCCATGGCGCGCTCCATTTTATGGCAAGCCTTGCCATAAAATGCCATCAAGCCCCCATCCCCGCAAGGGCTCGCCCCTGCGCCCGCCGCGTGGCAAACTCATTCCCGCACGAGGCCTTGAACAGGGGAGCGCGTCATGGCGGTGATCGGTGTGGGCGGGGTGTTTGTCAAAAGCGCCGATCCGGCGGCGACACGCGCCTGGTATCAGGACGTGCTGGGCATGAGCCTCAATGAATATGGCGAGTTCGACTTCCGTCACCGGCGCAGCGCCGACACATTCGAGGACGGCGCCCGCACGATCTTCGCCCGCTTTGACGCGGCCAGCACCTATTTCGACCCCTCGCCCCACCCCCTCATGATCAATCTGATAGTCGATGATCTCGACGCCATCCTGGCGCGCCTGGCCGACCGCGGCGTGCCTCTGGTGGGGGAGCCCGAAACCTATCCCTATGGCCGCTTCGCCTGGATCATGGACCCGGACGGCGTGAAGCTGGAGCTGTGGGAATCGGTGCGGGCGTGAGGGGTTAAAGCCCCAACTCCCCCCACATCGCGTCTACCCGATCGATAATCTCCTGTTCCATGAACAGTTTCTCGCCCCATTCGCGGTTGGTTTCGCCTTCCCATTTATTGGTGGCGTCCAGGCCGATCTTGGAGCCGAGGCCGGAGCCGGGCGAGGCGAAGTCGAGATAGTCGATGGGGGTGTGTTCGATGATGGTGCAGTCGCGCGCCGGGTCCATGCGGGTGGACATGGCCCACATCACATCCTTCCAGTCGCGCGCATTGATGTCGTCGTCCACCACGATCACCCATTTGGTGTACATGAACTGGCGAAGGTACGACCACGCGCCCATCATCACGCGCTTGGCGTGGCCGGGATAGGCCTTCTTCATGGAGATCACGGCGATGCGGTAGCTGCAGCCCTCCGGCGGCAGCCAGAAATCGATGATCTCGGGAAATTGCTGGCGGATGAGGGGGATGAACACCTCGTTGAGCGCCTCGCCCAGCACGCTCGGCTCGTCGGGCGGGCGCCCCGTGAACGTGGTCAGATAAATGGGATCGCGGCGCATGGTGATGGCGCTGATCTGGAACACCGGGAAGCGCTCCACCGAGTTGTAATAGCCGGTATGGTCACCATACGGCCCCTCCGGCCCGTCCTCGTCGAGCAGGACATGGCCCTCGATGACGATCTCGGCTTCAGCGGGCACTTTCAGCGGCACGGTCTTGCACGCCACCAGCTCGGCCTTGCGCCCGCGCAGGAGGCCGGCGAACTGGTATTCGCTCAATGTGTCCGGCACCGGCGTCACGGCGGCCAGGATGGTGCCCGGATCGGCGCCCAGCACAGCCGCCGCGGGCAGTGGATCGGGCCGCGCGCCCTTCCAGCGCTGATAGTGCTGCGCCCCGCCGCGATGCTTCAGCCAGCGCATCAGCGTGCGGTCCTTGCCGAGCTTCTGCATCCGGTAAATGCCGAGATTGAAATCGTCCTGCTTGTCGTCCGACGGGCCTTTGGTCACGACAAGCGGCCAGGTGATCAGCGGCGCCGGCTCGCCCGGCCAGCAGCCCTGAATGGGCAGACGGTCGAGATCGATATCTTTGCCCGTCAGCACCACTTCCTGACACGGGGCCTTCTTCACGGTATTGGGGCGCATGGCCATCACGGTCTTGGCCAGCGGCAACAGCTCCATGGCGTCACGAAACCCGCGCGGCGGTTCAGGCTGGCGCAGGAAGGCCAATAGCTCGCCCACCTCGCGCAGATCGGCCGCCGTCTTGCGCGGCTCGCCGCCCATGGTCACGGCGCGCGCCACCCGGCCCACCGTGCCGAACAGATTGACCAGGGCGGGCATTTCGCTGGGGCGGCCATCTTCATGGACGGGGTTTTCAAACAGGACCGCCGGGCCGCCCTTGGCCAGGAGGCGGGTCTGGATCTCGGTCATCTCCAGATGGGTGGAGACAGGGCGCGAGACGCGCTTGAGATCGCCCTCGGCTTCGAGCAGCGCCATGAACTCGCGTAGGGATTTATAGGCCATGCCGCCTCCGCCTTGTGCCGTTTGCGGCACAATAGGTGGCGCGGCGTCCGCGCGCGTCCAGAAATTTCAGTGCGGCGAATGCGCCCGGCGGGGCGGGCCTCAGCCCAGAAGCCCCGCCCGCTTCAATGACGCGCGGCGCTCTGGGGCGATATAGAGGGTGTTGAGCTCGCCCGGCAGACCCAGATCAAGCCCCGTTCCGGTCCAGGCCGCGCGCGTCCAGCCGAGCTCCCCGGTCAGGAACGCATCGGCGTCAGCATTGTTTTCCAGCATGACCAGCGGCGCGCAGCGCTCCAGTGTCTTGCGGGCGCCCGCCAGCACCGGGCGCTCAAACCCCTGCACGTCCAGCTTGATGAAGCCGGGATTGAGATCGAGATCGTCGAGGGGAAAGGCGCGCGCCTCGAAGGAAATGACTTTCAGCTGCTCGGGGTCAAACCCGGCGACGGTGTCTGCGTTCAGCCAGCTTGCGCATTCGGCCGCGTCGAACGAGGCCAGCCCGTCATAGACAAAGCCGCGATAGACCGGGATGTGCAGGGTGTGGGTCTCGTCGCGCTCGCCCAGCCCGCAGGCATAGACCGCCAGCGCCCCGTCGCGCGCGAACAGGCGGCTGAGATTGGCGGCCAGATGCCCGTTGGGCTCAAAGGCGTGGATCAGCGCGTCAGGATGATACAGGCGGATGGCGTCGATGGACTGGCCGCGATTGGCGCCCACATCAATGAACACCTCGCCGGGCTCGGGCGCCCAGCGCTCCAGCAGCGCAAAATCGGCCTCGAAAGGCTGGCGCAGGGCGCGGCGCATCAGGCGCTGGGCGCCAACCTTGGCTTCCAGCAGCGCCGGAAACCGGCTCTGAAGCGCGCGGATATGAGCGGATACATGCATGACGGGGCCTCCATGGTGGAGGCGCGCGCTGCAAGGCCGGGGCCAATGTTTGGCGTGGCGCGTCAGGCAAGGAACAAGATGTCGGCCTCAGCCTCGGTGGCAAGCCAGGCGTCGGCCTCATCCTCGCAGGTGAACACCGCTGTCTCGTGCCCGGTATCGGACAGACCGCGCCGCCAGAAGCGCGCATAGACAGAATCGAGATCGTGCGACACGATCGCGATCTTGCCTGCGGGCATGGCCTCGCCGCACTTGGCAACATAGCCGTACAGGTCTTCAGGGGACCCGACATAATGAGCCTGTGTGGCGTCCAGCAGGATCTGGCGCGCCTCGCAGGTGCGGTAGTAGGCGACAAAAGCTTCGATAGCGTCGCGCGCCTCAGCGTCGTTGCGCTCTCCGGACACCCGGATAACGATCAATCCGGGACGCGGGCTCGAAAAATATGGACGGCTTGGCATGACCAGCACGCCTCCGGCAGCTTTTGGGATGACAGAATGAAACAGAGAGGGTGAACATTTCCCTTCACGCTTGCGTCATTCACGCCGCAACAGCTTCTCTGTCAGCAAAGAGCCCCACCAGCTGGCCATGAAGCCGTCATGACAGGCCTGGCGGTCATACTCGGTGCGCACCCAGGTCAGGAAATCGATGGGCTCGCGCGCATTGCGCTGGCGGTAGAGATCGAAGAAATGGTCCAGCATGCCGGTCTTGCCCTGGCGGACATGGCCGTATTTGAACGACAGCTGCCCCACCGCCTCTTCAAACGGCGCCTTTTCGTGGAGCAGCTTGTAGAACACGGCCACGATCCCCGCCCGGTCCGCGCCGGACTTGCAGTGCATGAAGGCGGGATATTCGATCGTGCCGAACACCTCGATCAGGCGCTCGATGCGCTCCACAAACGGCGCCTCGCGCGATCCCCAGGGCAGATCGATGACGGTGAGGCCGAGCTTTCGCGCGGCGTGGTGCTCCAGATCATAATAGGGCCGCCCGGGCTGCACACCGCGCAGATTGAGGATGGTGCGAAAGCCCATCTCTTTCAGCTCGGCCAGGCGCTGCGGGCTTGGCTGATTGCCGCGCCACATATCCCCGCCCACGCGGTGCATATTGCGCCAGCGCAGGCGCAAGACGCCGTGATCGCCCCACATCAGGGACCGCATGGCGCGGCGATAGCCGTCCGGGTTGTCGAGATCATAGCCCATAACCGCTCCCCTAGCCGCTGCAACCGCGCGCGGCAATGCGCCTGAACGCTTGACGAAGCCGCTCCGGACGGCGATCCAGCAGGCGCAATGGTGAAATCGATCCTCTTCTCCGGCCCGGTTGTGTGGGTGGTGGGCGGCCTGATCGGCGCCCACATGGCCCTGATCAAGCGCGCCACGCGCTGGGAGGTGCGTGGCCGCGCGCATATCGAGCCGATCTGGGACAGCGGCGAAGGCCTTGTGCTGTGCGGCTGGCACGGGCGCAATCTGTTCATGGAATCGGCATGGCCCTCGGGCCGCCAGCAACCGGCCATTCTGATCTCCAAGTCGCGCGAGGGCGATGTGGTGGCGCGCGCCGCCGGTCTTAATGGCGTGGCGCTGATCCGCGGCTCCACCCAGAACGTCGCCAAGAAGCACAAGGACAAGGGCGGCGCCGCGGCTTTTCGCGACATGGTGCGCTGGGTGCGGGGCGGCGGGTGCATGGCCATCACGCCGGACGGGCCGCGCGGGCCCCGCCAGCGCGTGTCGCCGGGCGCGATCAAGCTGGCCCAGATCACCGGCGCGCCGCTGGTTCCGGTCAGCTGGTCCACGCGCTGGGGCTTCCGGCTCAGTTCCTGGGACCGGTTTCACGTGCCCCTGCCCTTCGGGCGCGGCGTGATCATCTGGGGAGAGCCGGTGCGCCTGCCTGATAATCCGACGGCGGAGGACATCGAAACCGCCCGCGCCCTGATCGAGGCCCACCTGAATGACGACATGGCGGCCGCAGACATCGCGTGTGGCCATGACGCGCTATGGCCGGACCCGGCGCCATGACGCTCTATCGACGCACGCCCGCCCTGCACGCCTATGCCGGCGCAACCCATGTGCTGGGACCGTTGGCGGACAGCTGGCTGAAGCGCCGGGCCGATAACGGCAAGGAAGACCCGGCGCGCCTGGCCGAGCGGCGCGGCGTCGCCAGCCTGCCCCGGCCGGACGGCGCGCTGGTCTGGCTGCATGGCGCCAGCATCGGTGAAAGCCTGCTGGCGCTCAGCCTGGCTGAAACGTTGGCGGCGGCGCGCAGCGATCTGACGATCCTGATCACGTCGGGCACGGTGACCTCGGCCAACCTCATCGCCCGGCGGGCGCGCGAGCCGGTGCTGCATCAGTTCGCGCCGGTGGACCGCCCGGCCTGGGCAAAGCGCTTCATCGCGCACTGGCGCCCCGATGCGGGCGTGTTTCTGGAAAGCGAGATCTGGCCCAACCTGATCGCGGCGGCGGTTGAGGCCGGCGTGCCGCTGGCGCTGGCCAATGCGCGCATGAACGACGCCTCGATCCGCAGCTGGGGCCGGTTTTCGCGCGCCTTCCGCGCCCTGGCGTCAGCGTTTGAGGGGATTGGCGCGGCGGACGCGCGCACGGCGGACGGTATGGAGCGCCTGACAGGCCACGCGCCCGCCCTGGTGGCCAATCTGAAACTGGAAGCCGCCCAGCCCGATCCCGACCCGCAAGCGCTGGCGCAGGTGCGCGCGGCGCTGGCCGGCCGCCCGGTCTTCGCCGCCGCCAGCACCCATGCGGGTGAAGAGGCGATCCTGGCGCGCGCCCATACCCGCATCCTGAAAGCCCGCCCCGACGCGCTGATGATCCTGGCGCCGCGCCACCCGGCGCGCGCGGACGAGGCGGGCGAAGCCCTAAGCGGTCAGGGCCTGGCCTGCGCGCGCCGCTCGCAAGACGAGTCGCCGGGGGTGGACACGCCGGTCTGGCTGGCTGATACGCTGGGCGAGATGGGTTTGTGGTACGCGGTCAGCCCCGCCGCCGTCATCGGCGGCAGCTTCATCGCCGATATTGGCGGCCATAATCCGGCCGAGGCGACACGCGCCGGGTCGGCGGTGATCACCGGACCCCATGTGGCGAGCTTCGCCGATGTCTACGCCGCCTATCGCGCCCATGACGCGGTGCTGACCGCTGCCACCCCTCAAGAGATCGCCGACGCGGTGCTGGCGGTCTGGGACGGGCGCGGGCCGGATGCTCAGGCTGGCATGCGCGCTATCGCCTCTTTGCCCGGCGGCGCGCTGGCCCGCACGAGCGCCGCGATCCTCCAGCTTCTGCCGCGCGAGGCGCGCTCATGAGACCGCCCCCGTTCTGGGATCCCAATGGGCCGCGCAGCTCCGGCGCCATCACCCGCGCGATTCTGTCGCCGCTGGGCTGGGCCTATGCGGCCGCGGGCGCCCGGCGCATCGCCAGGACCGAACCGGCCTCGGCGCCGGTTCCGGTGATCTGTGTGGGCAATCTGACTTTGGGCGGGACCGGCAAGACGCCGGAGCCCCTGGCGGTGATGGAGGCGGCGCGCGGTCTGGGCCTGACGCCCGCCGCCCTGACGCGCGGCTGGGGCGGGCGCCTGCCTGGCCCGGTGGAGGTCGATCCGGCCATTCATGGCGTGCGCGAGGCAGGCGACGAGCCGCTGCTACTGGCGCGTCAGGGCCTGACCATTATCGACCGCACGCGGGTGGCGGGCGCGCAGCTCGCGGCGCAGCGCGGGGCGCAAATCATCGTCATGGATGACGGTCATCAAAATCCGCGCCTTGAAAAATCCCTGTCCATCGTGGTGGTGGATGGCGTCACGGGGTGGGGCCCCGGCCAGATCTTCCCCGCCGGCCCCTTGCGCGAACCGGTGGATGCCGGGCTGGCGCGCGCGGACGCGGTTGTGGTGATGGGCCCCGATGAGCGCTTTGAACCCGATCTGGACCGTCTGCAGCTCGCCGAGCTCGACAAACCGGTGCTGCGCGCGTGGCTGGAGCCGGTCGCCGCCCCGCCGGAAGGCCGGCTGGTGGCGTTCGCGGGCATTGGACGGCCCCAGAAATTCTATGACGCGCTGGTCCAGTGGGGCGGCGACTTGCAGGAAACCGCCAGCTTTCCTGACCATCACGTGTTCAGCCGGGCGGATCTGCATCGCCTGGCCGATCTGGCTACGGCGCTGGAAGCGCAGCTGATCACCACCGAGAACGACTGGGGGCGCCTGCCCGGCGACATGGCCGGGGGCATACACGCCTGGCCGGTGCGCGCGCGCTTCGCCGAGCCTGCCCGTCTGACCGGCCTGGTCGAACAGGCGATGGATGTCTGGCGCGCCAAACACACGGGGCCTGCGTCATGAGCGGATTTCTCGAGACTGTCTCACGCCGTCTGGAGCGCCTGGCCTGGGACGGCTATTCGGCCGGGTTCCGGGCCATGGGGCTGGAGCGCGCCAGCAACGCGGGCGCCGCGCTGCTGCGCCGGGTGGGACCGCTCGCCAGCGTGCACCACATCGCGCGCACCAATATGCGCTTCGCCTTCCCGGACGCGCAGGAGCGCGAGCTGGACGCGCTGCTGGACGCCATGTGGGACAATCTGGGCCGCACGCTGGGCGAGGTGGCCAATATGGACCGCATCGACCTCACCCCCGGCGGCGCCCATCTCGAAGTCGAAAACCTGGAGGCGCTGGACGCCATCAACGCCTCGGGCCGGGCGGTGGTGTTTGTCGGCGGGCATTTCGCCAACTGGGAGATGCAGCCCGCCTTTATCGGCCATTACATGAATAATTGCGGCATCGCCTACCGCGCCGTGAACAACCCGCTGGTGGAGGCGCGCATCCGGGCGATGCGCACGCGCTATGGCGTGAATTTCTTCGCCCCCAAGGGCGCGGCGGGCGCGCGGGTGATCATGAGCGAGCTCAAGTCCGGCGCCTCGATCGCCATGCTCACCGACCAGAAAATGAATGACGGCATCGCCGCGCCCTTCCTGGGCCGCGAGGGCATGACCGCCTCGGCGCCTGCGCGCATGGCGCTGCGCTATGGCCTGGATATCGTGCCGATGTCGCTGCGCCGCCTCGACGGCGTGCGTTTCCGCATCACTGTCCATGATCCTATCGAAAAGCCCGACGGCCCGGGCGCGGCGGCGGTTCTGGAAGCCACCACGCGCCTCAACGCCTTCCTGGAGGCGCAGATCCGCGCCGCCCCGTCACAATGGTTCTGGGTGCACAGGCGGTTCGAGAAGGCGCTTTACCGCAAGTCCGACACGTCCAGCGCCAAGAGCGCCTCGGGGTCGATCTGACGGTTGCGCCAGCGCACCCGCCAGTCAAGATGGGCGCCAGTGACCCGGCCTGTGGCCCCGACCGTGCCGATGACATCACCCTTCTGGACAATGTCGCCGACTTCCACATCAACCGTGTCGAGATGCATGAACACGCCGGTGAAGCCCTGGCCGTGATCGATGAAGATCAGCCCGCCCTCCCAGTACATGTCCGGATCGGCCAGCGTCACCACGCCGCCGGCGGGCGCCTCCACCGGCGTGCCGGTGGGCGCGGCGATGTCGATGCCGTAATGGGGCCGGCGCGGTTCGCCGTTGAGGACCCGCTGGGAGCCGTAGACGCCCGTGATGCGTCCCGTCACCGGCCAGTCAAACCCTTCAAGGAAGCCATGGCCTTCCCAGCGTGAGGTATAGGCCGCGCCCTTGGTCCGGTTCTCGCGCGCCAGACGCGCCTGAAACGCCGGATCAGGCGGCGGCGTGACCATGGCGGGCGGCAGGCCGTCAATGCGCTGGATTTCGTATTCGCGCGGCTCTACCTCGACGCGCCGCTCCCACACGCCGCCCTCATGGCGCACACGGAAAACAGCGTGCGACGGGGCATCGCGGTGATAACCCATGACGATCCAGCCCTCGCCATCGGCGCTTTCGGTCAGATCGCCCAGCGTCACCTGCGCGCCCGGTACAGTGCGGCACACCAGGATCGCGCCCTGGCGGTGCTCACCGGCGCAGCGGATGGGCGCGTCAGCCGCCGGGGCAGCCTCCGGGCTGGCGGCCATAAGGGTGAGAGCCAGTGCTGCGATCATGATCCCGCCTCCGGTTCGGGCGCCCCGGCGGGGCCGCCATTGAGCTGCAGCCAGCGCGCCGTGGCGGCGTTGGCGTCGGCATAGGCTTCCTGATGCTCCGCGCTCCAATAGCGCAGATCATTCAGCGAAATCCGCGCGCCCGTCACCGCACAGGTGACATAGGCGCCGGGTGTCATGATGAGAAAATCGGCGTCGCCATACTCAAGATGGGCTTCGCCGGTGAAGTCCTTGTCAAACTGGTTCATGGGCGCTCCGGTCATGAACGCTTGCATATCATGGGCTTTGCACGCTGAGAAAGCCCCGGCGCAGACGCCTTGACCGACTCACCGTGCGCCGCGAGGCTTTGCCCCATGACCCGCATCCGCCGCCTGTCGCCTGAAACCGTCAACCGGATCGCCGCAGGCGAGGTCGTGGAGCGCCCCGCGTCTGCGGTGAAGGAGCTGGCGGAAAACGCGCTGGATGCAGGCGCGAGGCGCATCGATGTGCGCATCGAGGCGGGGGGCTTGAGCCTCATCCTGATCGAGGATGACGGCGAGGGCATGGATGCGGACATGCTCGCCATCGCCATAGAACGCCACGCCACATCCAAGCTGCCGGTGGGCGCGGACGGGGCGGATGATCTGCTCAATATCCATTCCATGGGCTTTCGCGGCGAGGCCCTGCCCTCCATCGGCTCGGTGGCGCGCCTGACCCTGGTGAGCCAGGCGCGCGGCGCCGGCGAGGCGTTCGAGCTGCATGTGGAGGGCGGACGCACCGGGGAGGTGAAACCGGCGGCGCCGCTGGGCCGCTCCGGCACGCGCGTCAGCGTGCGCGACCTGTTCTACGCCACCCCGGCCCGGCTGAAATTCCTCAAGAGCGAACGCGCCGAGACCAGTGCGGTCATCGACATGATCAAGCGCCTGGCGCTGGCCCGGCCTGATGTGGCGTTTTCAGTCCATGCCGACGGGCGCGCCCGCCTGTCCGTCCCGGCTGAAACCCATGACAACCCCGAAGAGGCGCGAAGGGCGCGATTGTCAGCGGTGCTTGGTGCGGACTTTGGCGAGAATGCGCTGGCGCTGGATCAGACCCGCGAGGGCGTGCGCCTGACCGGGTTTGCGTCCCTGCCCACCTATAACCGGGGCACGAACCAGCATCAGCACCTGTTTGTGAACGGGCGCCCTGTGAAGGACCGGCTGATCGTCGGCGCGGTGCGCGGCGCCTATCAGGACTTCCTCGCCCGAGACCGCCATCCGGTGGTGGCGCTGTACGTGGAGGTTCCCGCCGATCAGGTGGACGTGAATGTCCATCCGGCCAAGGCCGAGGTGCGCTTTCGCGATTCCGGACTGGTGCGCGGCCTGATCGTGGGCGCGCTGCGCCATGCGCTGGCGGGTGCCGGACATCGCGCATCGACCACGGTGGCGGGCTTTGCGCTGGGCCGCGCCCGTCCCGAAGGCGCGCCCGCGCCGTCATTGCCGCTCAGCCATGCAGGTTGGGCGGGTCGCCCCTCCCCCGCTTGGGAAGCGTCCCTGGCCGATAATGCTCAAACGCCCTTCGACCCCGGCCATCATGAGGCCGGACCCGGCATGGGCGAAAGCGCGCGTCCCGCCTTTGAGGGCGCATCGGCTGCGCCCGATGAAACCGGCTGGCCTCTGGGCGCCGCGCGCGCGCAGGTCCACACCACCTATGTCATCGCCGAGACGGCGGACGGTCTGGTGATCGTCGACCAGCACGCCGCCCATGAACGCCTGGTCTATGAGCGCATGAAGCGTCAGCTGGCCGAAACCGGCGTGGCGCGCCAGAGCCTGCTGGTGCCTGAAATCGTGGAGCTGGACGAGGCCGAGGCCCGGCGCGTGCTGGACCGCGCCGGAGAGCTCGCCGAACTGGGCCTGGTGGTGGAGCCCTTCGGCGCCGGCGCCATCGCCGTGCGCGAAACGCCGGCGCTCCTAAAACGCCTCGACGTGCAAGGCCTGATCCGCGACCTGGCTGACGAGCTCGCCGAATATGACCAGGCGCTGGCGCTGAAAGAAAAGCTGGAGGAAGTGGTCGGCACCATGGCCTGCCACGGCTCGGTTCGGGCCGGCCGGCGGCTGGGCCCGGAGGAGATGAACGCCCTCCTTCGCGAGATGGAGGCGACGCCCCATTCGGGCCAGTGCAACCATGGCCGGCCCACCTATGTGGAGCTGAAATTGGCCGATATCGAGCGCCTGTTCGGGCGGCGGTGATCCTCCGCCCCACTGGCGTTAGCGGACCTTAAAGGGTTGGGCGCTATACACCTTCGGCCCCGGCGTACGCCGCCGCCCCAGGATCGCCCCCGATGTCTGATGACAAGCTGCCCTGGCTCGGCCTGCTCCTCTTGGCCCCGCTGATCGCACTGGTGATCGTGGGCGCCTCGGCGCTGTCGGTGTTCACCGGCACGGGCGCGCGCATCGCTTCGGCCGAGGCGGTGGGCGAGTTCGCCGCCCGCTCCGCCGTGGCGCTGGATGATCTGCAGCGTGAGCGCGCCAACGCCACCAGCTGGCTGATCTCCGGCTCGGATGCGTCGCGCCAGATATATGAGAACAGCTGGGATAGTTTCGAGCGGACCACGGAAAACCTGTTCGCCCTGTTCGAGCCGGGCAGCCCCCATGCTGCGCAGTTCCGCACCGAAACACGCGAATCCATGCGCCTGTCCCTGCTGGAGGTCCAGGACCTTCGCCCGGCCGTGCTGGAGCAAACCGTGTCGGTGGAGCAGGCGCTGAACGCCTATACTGACGCGCTCAATCATTTCATCGATGTGATGGCGCTGGAGCTGAGCCGCGCGACGGGCGCCCAGGCGCGCTTCACCGGCGCCTTCGTGGTCCTGTGCCGCTTTCATGACCGCTACGCCGAAGAGGTGGGCGCAGGCCTGTTCGCCTATGGCGCCGGAGAGATCAGCCATGCGTCCCACGGCATTCTTTTGAAGGCCATCGGCGCGCAGGACGGCCATCTGGCCGCCTTCCACTCGCTGGCCGATCCGCAATGGGACCGGCAATTATACGGACTGATCGCCCGGGCCGAGCCGGAAATCCTCTCCGAGGCGCGCGGCCATCTGATCGCGGCGGGCTATGGCGCGCCTCTGGACGAGACCCACCGGGTCTGGTGGCGCGAAACCCGCCTGCCGATCTATTTCGAGCTGTCCACCCTGCGCAACCGCTTCGCCCAGGAGGGCGTGCGCGAGGCGCTGGCCGAAACACAGGCGCGCCGGGATGAAGCGATGCGCAATGCCGCGTTCCAGCTTTTGCTGATCATGCTGGCCACCCTCGTCGCAGGCTACGCCGCACGCCGCATCACCCGCACGCCCCCCCAGGCCGACGCGGCGCCGGACGCCGACGCCGCCGCCGATGCATTGAGCGAGCTGGATAACGGCGATCCGTCGCGGGCGTGAGCCGGCACGCAATAGCTAGCGTCCGCCACCTCCGCCATAACGCATACGCCCGGCCAGCGCGGCGAAATCAGGGAAATTCGCCTGTGTCTCGCGCCAGCGCGCCTTGACCTTCTCAAACTGCATCACGCCGTCAATGCGCCGGTCAAGGAAGGCCCGCGTGCGTGGCTTTTCGGGATCATCCTCGTCCAGCCACACCGCCTGCGTGGTCGCGAACACGCCCGACAGCGTCACCCGCTTGGAGTAGAAATTGCGGTCCGTGCTGGGATCGCCCAGCGCGCGCCAGATGGAATCGGCGCTGGCCCAGATGAGGCGGGCGCCGCGATCCAGGCCATCAGGCAAAAGCAGCCGGGCGCGGGCGCGACGGGCGGCGTCCTCGTGGCCGGCCATGGCTTCGAGACGGAACATCACGCCATTGGTCACCCGCTCGCGCACGCGCTTGGACGGATCGGCGGCGATCGCCTCAGCCGCGATCTCATCGCTGCGCCGCGACCAGGTCTCGATCAGGTCCAGCACGCCGCCCGGGCAGTACAGCGCCGCCTCGCCTGCGCTCAGACCCGCGTCGGCGCTTGCGGCCTTGAGCGTGGCGGCGGTCCAGCCGTCAAACGCGGCATGGACCAGAGCGGCGTCCAGAAGGGCGCTGCGGGCGGCGTCGGCGCGGGGGGTGGCGGTCTCGGTCATGGCTTTGAACATAAGCCGCTCCACCGCCTGCGTCACGGGGCGTTTCGCCGCGCCGGGCCGCAGGACAGACGCGTGCGCCTCCGGTATACCGCCCGCCTCTGCTGGAAGCGCCGCCGCGCCGCCGGGGGGCCAAATCCCTCGGCCCGGCGCGTTTTGCGGGGACAGCACATATCAACAGGCAGCAGGCGCGCGTCGTCCTGCACGGAACACACCAGGGAGAGCGGACCATCGTTCAGATTGTTGTGCGCGATAACAACGTCGAGCAAGCGCTCAAGGCGTTGAAAAAGAAAATGCAGCGGGAGGGCACCTTCCGTGAAATGAAGCGCCGTAACCACTACGAAACGCCGTCCGAGAAAAAGGCGCGCCAGAAGGCCGAGGCGATCCGCCGGGCCCGCAAGCTGGCGCGCAAGCGCGCCCAGCGCGAAGGTCTGCTGCCCAAGCCGAAAGTCGCAGCCCGGCGCTAGAGCGCCGTCCTGCCCTGACGACGCTTCCGCACGACATGAACGCCGTGCTCCCTGGTCCGCGGGAGCGCGGCGTTTTTCGTGCGCGTGAACAGCGTTCATCTTGCTCGACAGACCCCGCCCCGCCCGGCTTACCTGCTCCCATGTTCCGGCAAGAGGCGCGCATGCCAGACGCGCCGCCGGTAAGGGGAGAAGACATGATGACCTTGTCACGCCTGATCGCTGCGTTCAGCGCAGCCATGATCCTGACAGCCTGCGGCGGCGAACCTGAAGGCCGCGACACCAGTGAGTTCGACCGTGAATACCAGAGCGTCCTCCACGAGGCGCTGCTGGATGCGCAGCCCGGCGATGTGATCGAGATCCCCGCCGGACGCTTCGCCTTTGACCGGGGCCTTTCGCTCAGCGGCGTCAGCGGCGTCACGATCCGCGGCGCGGGGATGGAGGAGACCATTCTGTCCTTCGCCGGCCAGCGCCAGGGCGCGGAAGGCCTGCTGGTCTCCAATTCGGACAATTTCACCATCGAGAACCTGGCGGTGGAGGACACGGCCGGGGACGCCATCAAGATCACCGGCGGCGATGGGGTGGTCATCCGCGGCGTCCGGGTGGAATGGCCGCGCGGGCCCGCCACCGAGACCGGCGCCTACGGGCTCGATCCGGTGCTGTCGCGCCAGGTGCTGATCGAGGCTTCG
>JAIUMW010000046.1 GCA_022565365.1 Oceanicaulis sp. | reverse complement strand
GAAGACACCCACCGCGATTGCTGGCTGACCGCCAAGGGCGCCGTCGAGTACGGGCTGTGCAACAAGATCGTCACCCGTCAGGACGAGATCAAGCGGTAAAGCAAAGAGTTAGCTTCGGGCTTGGCCTGGCGCCAGCGCGCGCCAGGCGATGTCGCGGCGGTGAACGCCGTCGGGCCAGTCGATGAGATCGACCGCCTCATAGGCGCGCGCCACCGCCTGCTCCAGCGTGTCAGCCGTGGCCGTGACGGTAAGCACCCGCCCGCCCGCCGAGATCCATTCGCCGTCCGCATTGATGCCGGTTCCTGCATGGAAAATCGTCACGCCTTCCACGGCGCTGGCAGCCTTAAGCCCTTTGATGACCGAGCCTTTTTCGTAGGCGCCGGGATAACCCTTGCTGGCCAGCACCACACACGCCGCCGGGCGCGCGGCATCAAGCTGCGGCAATAGCCGGGCGAAATCGCGCGCGGGCATGCCGCCCGTGGCGCAGGCGAGCAGGGCCGGAACGATGTCATCGGCCAGAGACGCCATCAGAACCTGGCACTCCGGGTCGCCGAAACGCACATTGAATTCAACGACTTTCGGGCCGTCCGGCGTGATCATCAGCCCGATATAGAGCACGCCCTGATAGGGGAAGCCGGCCTCGGCCAGCGCATCGATGATCGGCGCGGCGATGGTGTCGTCCACCTGTTTCAAAAGCTCCGGCGTCATCACCGGCGCAGGCGCATAGGCGCCCATGCCGCCTGTATTCGGCCCCTCATCGCCGTCCAGAAGCCGCTTGTGCTCCTGACAGGCGGGCAGGGTCAGCCGGTTCACGCCATCGGTGAGGACGAAGACGCTCGCCTCCTCGCCGGGCATGAATTCTTCCAGGACCAGCTCGGCCCCCGCGCCGCCAAACTTGCCGGACAACATCGCCTCGGCTTCGTGGATAGCGGTGTCGAAATCGGGCGCAATGACCACGCCCTTGCCCCCCGCCACCCCGTCCGCTTTGAGTATATAGGGCGGCGTTTGGGAGTTCAAAAACGCCCGGCACGTGTTCAAATCGCGGGTTTTTGTGTACGCGGCCGTCGGCACGCCGAGGCGCGCCATCAAATCCTTGGCGAAACCCTTGGAGGCTTCCAGCTTCGCGCCCTCGGCGCCCGGCCCGAACACATCAAATCCGCGCGCGCGCAGCCCGTCAGCCAGCCCGCCGGCCAGCGGCGCCTCGGGCCCGATCACGATCAGGTCCGGCTCCAGCTGCAGCGCCAGATCGTGCAGCCCCTTCACATCATCGGCGGCCACATCGAAGCACGGCCCGATCTGGTCCATGGCCGGACTGCCCGGCGCGCACCAGACCACTTCGGTCAGAGGGCTCTGGGCGATCTTCCAGGCCAGCGCATGCTCGCGCCCGCCCGACCCGATGATGAGGATGTTCATGAGGCATGCTCCGAAGGCGTTTCAACGCCGACGTGATAGGACGCAGGCGCGCACCTGTCGACCAGCGTGCGCGGGTGATTTCACCCCTCCTCTCTCTGCCGCTAGGCTGAAGGTTCAGGCCCCAGTGAGTCGTCCATGACCGAACCCGCCTCCAACGTGCACGAATATTCCGTCTCCGAGCTTGCCCGGTCGCTGAAGCGCACGGTGGAGGAGACCTATGGGCATGTGCGGGTGCGGGGTGAGCTGGGGCGGGTGATCATCGCCAAGTCCGGCCATGTGTATCTGGACATGAAGGACGAGAGCGCGGTCATCGATGCGGTGATGTGGAAGGGGCTCGCCGCGACGCTGAACTTCCGGCCCGAGGAGGGGCTGGAGGTGATTGTCGAGGGGCGGCTGTCGACCTTCCCCGGCCGGTCGAAATACCAGCTGATCATTGAGCGCATGGAGCCGGCGGGCGCGGGCGCGCTGATGGCGCTTTTGGAGGCGCGCAAGGCGGCGCTGGCGGCTGAAGGCCTGTTCGCGCCCGAGCGCAAGCGCGCCATCCCCTTCCTGCCGCGCGTGATCGGCGTGGTCACCTCGCCCACCGGGGCGGTGATCCGCGATATCCTGCACCGTCTGGACGACCGCTTCCCGGTCCATGTCCTGCGCTGGCCGGTGTTGGTGCAGGGTGAGCAGGCGGCGGGCCAGATCGCCGCGGCCATTGAAGGCTTCAACGCGCTGGAGCCCGGCGGGCGCGTGCCGGTCCCCGACGTGCTGATCGTGGCGCGCGGCGGCGGGTCGGTGGAGGATTTGTGGGCCTTCAACGAGGAGATCGTGGTGCGCGCGGCGGCCGCCTCGCGCATTCCACTGATCTCGGCGGTGGGTCACGAGACCGACACCACCCTCATCGATTTCGCCTCTGACCGGCGCGCGCCGACGCCCACCGGCGCCGCCGAGATCGCCGTGCCGGTGCGCCGCGAACTGGCCGAGCGCGCGAGTGCATTGGGCGCCCGCCTCACCCGCGCCCTCACCCGCCTCGTCGACCGCAAGGGCGCCGATCTGCGCTCGGCCGCGCGCGCCCTGCCGCGCCCGGACACGCTGCTGGGCGAGGCGCGCCAGCGTCTGGATTATGCGTCAGGCCGCCTCGACAGCGCGGCGCGCCTGCGTATCGAGCGGGTGCGCGGGCGGCTGGATGGGCTGAGCGGACGGCTCAGGCCCGCGGCGCTGACGCGCGATATCTCGGACAAACACCAGCGCCTCACCCGCCTGGCGGTGCGTCTGAAGCCGGCCCAGGCGCGCGCCCTCACCGACCGCAAGCGCACGCTGGACGGGCTCGCCGCCCGGCTCAATTCGGTGTCCCATGAAGGCGTGCTGGCGCGCGGCTTTGCGCTGGTCACCGACGTGAATGGCAAGCTGGTGCGCGCCGCGTCCGCGCTGACCGACGGCGACGCGGTGACGCTGGAGTTCCGGGACGCCAAGCGCGGCGCGGTGATCGGCGGCGGCGATCGCGCGCCCGCGCCATCCCCTGCGCCAACGTCACCCGCCCCGCGCAAAGCGAAACCGAAACCCAAACCGCCCGCGCCAGGCCAGGGCGATCTGTTCTGAGCTAGGCGACCCTGATTTGCGTCAGGAAGCGTCCGACCGTTTCGCGCATCTCGCTGGCCTGACGGCCCAGATCTTCAGAGGCGTCGACCAGGCCGTCGGCCGCTTCACTGGTCTGGCGGGCGCCGGAGAGCACATCGGTGATGGTTTTCGACACGCTGCCAGCGCTCTCGGCGGTTTGTGTGGTGTTTCGGCTGATCTCCGCCGTGGCGGCGTTTTGCTCCTCGACTGCAGCCGAAATCGACGCAGACACGCCATTGACCTGTTCGATAGCAGCGGACACTTCGCTGATGGCCGCCACAGCCTGACGCACCACATTCTGGACCTCGGCCACCTGGGAGGAGATATCCTCGGTGGCTTTCGCGGTTTGGGAGGCAAGGGATTTCACCTCGCTGGCCGCCACGGCAAAGCCCTTGCCGGCTTCGCCCGCGCGGGCCGCCTCGATGGTGGCGTTCAGCGCCAGAAGATTGGTCTGCTCGGCCACGGACTCGATCAGATTGACGATCTCGCCGATCTTTTCGGCGGCCTCGGCCAGGCGGGCCATGGTCTGACCGGTCTCAGCCGCCTTGGTCTGCGCTGCAGCCGAGCCACCCGCGGCTTCAGTGGCGCGATTGGCGATTTCGGTTATGGCGCCCGTCAGCTGCTGGGCGGCGGCGGCGACCGTCTGAGCGGTCACCGTGGCCTCTTCCGCAGCGGCAGCGACGGTGGTGGATTTTTCTGAAGTTGCGTCGGCTGTGCCCGACAGGGCGCGCGCGGTGTCAGACAGACGCGCCGCCGCGCCAGCGACCGAGTCCACAATGGCCGATACGGTCTGCTCAAACTCGTCGGCCAGCCGTTCGCGCTCGGCCTGCTTGGCTTCTTCCGCGCACAGCTCGATGGTGGACATGCACAAATCCATGTCCAGCATGGTTGTCTTCAAGACGGTCGACAGATCGGCGGTGAGACTGCGCCGGACCTTCCCGGCGCCGAATGGGCCGGCCTTTGACAAATGACTGGCCGTTATGGCCTCGACCAGTCCTGATACGATCTTGGCGTAGCCGCCAAAATACCATTCGGGCTTCAGATCAAGCGCGGCGTGAACCTTGCCGATGCGCGTGACCGAGGCGAGATAATCGGCGTCAAACTTGCCCTCGCAGATGCGCAGCCAGTGCTCCAGCTGCTTCTCGCGCGCATGTACGCGCATAGCCTCGCTGGTGAACATGGATGCGACCGTCTCGTGGCGCGCAATGTCCGCATAGAAGGCGTCGAGCACATCTGGCAGCGCGCGTTCCACCACCGGCTTCAGCGCCCTCAGACGCGCCCGGTCGTCGGCGGTGAAGTTCAGAAATTCAAATCGCGTTCCGAGTCCGTCTCTGGTCATTGCACGCTTCCCCAAACCGCACAGTCGCAGTTTGGAGAATCTCATGCGCCAACTGTGATTAATCCGGCATTACCGACATGCTACCCTCGGAACGTGCACCGATCACGGCCTGTATCTTGTCCGGGGAGCCGCGCGCGTGCGCAGCGGCGCGGCCAGCCCTGCAAACTCGGTCAGAACCGCGCGGGTCTCGGCCGGGTCGATGATCTCCTCGATCCAGAAGCGCTCGGCGGTGCGGAAGGGCGAGGCCAGCTCGCGCATGCGCCGGGACAGATCGGCCTTCATGGCGGCGGGGTCGTCAGACTGCTCCAGCGCGGCCTTGAACGCGGCCTCCACCCCGCCCTCCAGGGGCAATGACCCCCAGTCGCCCGACGGCCAGGCATAGCGGTAGCGGAAACGCGTATGGTCCATCATCGCCGCCCCGGCCACGCCGAACGCCTTGCGGATGAGGATGGTGCACCAGGGAACGCTGGCCTGATAGATGGCGCTGAGCGCCCTCGCGCCGTGGCGGATGGTCCCTGCGCGCTCGGCCCTTGTGCCGATCACGAAGCCCGGTACGTCCACGAAATGCACCACGGGCAGGCGGAAGGTTTCGGCCAGATCCACAAAGCGCGTGACCTTCTGGGCGGCTTCCGCCGTCCAGCCGCCGCCATAGACATTGGGATTGCTGGCCAGCACCGCTGCCGGCCAGCCGTCGAGCCGGGCGAGCGCGGTGATCACGCTGGACCCGAAATGGCGGCCCATCTCGAACACGCTTGCCTCGTCGCATACGCTTTTAAGGATGGCGCGCATGTCATAGCCATAGCGCCGGTCGCGCGGGATTATGGCGCGCAGGCCCGGATCGGTGCGGACCGGGTCATCCGTAACGGCGCCGCGCGGCGCCGCCTCCCCGGCCCGGTCGGGCAGATAGGACAGGAACCAGCGCGCCGCCTCCATGGCGTCGGCTTCGCTGGCGTAGGCGGCGTCCGCAGCGCCGGCGGCAAGCTGGATGTCCGCGCCGCCCAGCTCCTCCTTGGTGACATGCTCGCCAATGCCGGCCACCACGGGCGGACCGGCGATGAACATCTGGGACTGGCCCTTCACCATGCCGCAGTAATGGCTCGACACCGCCCGCGCGGCCCCCAGCCCCGCCACCGGACCCAGCGCCAGCGACACCACCGGCACGCGCTCCAGATTGGCCGCGACCTGGTCCCAGCCGGGATTGAACGGTACATAGCTGGCGCCCATGTCCAGGATCGACTTCACCGACCCGCCCCCGCCCGTACCCTCGATCAGGCGGACCAGAGGCAGGCCCAGCTCGCCGGCCATGGTTTCAGCCTGGATCTGCTTTTCAATGATCGCTGCATCCGCCGCTCCGCCGCGCACGGTGAAATCGTCAGCCACCACCGCGATGGTGCGCCCGCCGATCTGGCCGCGCCCAAACACGCAATTGGCCGGGGTGAAGCCGGTGAGGGCGCCATCCTCGCCTGTCTGCGCCGTGCCGGTGATCGAGCCGATCTCGCGGAAACTGCCCGGATCCAGCAAGAGATCGAGGCGTTCGCGCACATTCAGCCGGCCCGCCGCTTTCTGGCGCGCCAGTTTTTCCGGCCCGCCCATGCCGCGCGCCAGCGCCTGACGCTTGCGCAATTCGCTGATTTCGTCTTCCCAGCTCATTAGCCAATCTCTCCGCCACCTGATAACCGGACGCCCATGACCAGTTTCCCCTTCAAACTCCTCGCCGTCGATGGCGGCGCCCGCACCGGGGTGTTGAAAACTCCGCGCGGCGACATTCCCACGCCCGCCTTCATGCCCGTGGGCACCGCCGGCACGGTGAAGGCGCTGTATCCGGAGCAGGTGCGCGATGCGGGCGCCGGCATCATTCTGGGCAATACCTATCATCTGATGCTGCGCCCGGGCGCGGAGCGGATCAAAAGGCTGGGCGGCCTGCACGCCTTCATGCGCTGGGACGGGCCGATCCTCACAGACTCCGGCGGCTTCCAGGTCTGGTCATTGTCGGGCCTGCGCAAGCTGGTGGAGGAAGGCGTCACCTTCAAAAGCCATATCGACGGGTCGTCGCACCATCTCACCCCGGAACGCTCCATCGAAATCCAGGCCGATCTTCTGGGCGCCGACATCTCCATGCAGCTTGATGAATGCACGCCCTACCCGTGCGAGCGCGACGCGGCGGCGCGGTCCATGGAGCTGTCGCTGCGCTGGGCCCGGCGCTCGCGCGACGCCTTTGGCGAGCGCAAGACCCAGGCGATATTCGGCATTGTTCAGGGCTCGGTCTATGACGAGCTGCGCCGCGACAGCGCCGAGGGGCTCAAACGCATCGGGTTTGACGGCTACGCCGTGGGCGGGCTGGCCGTGGGCGAGGGCTTTGAGATGATGTGCAAGGTGCTCGACGCCACCACGCTGTTTCTGCCCTCGGACCGGCCGCGCTATTTGATGGGCGTGGGCAAACCGGTGGACCTGGTTGAAGCCGTGGCGCGCGGCATCGACAGGTTCGACTGCGTTCTGCCCACGCGCTCAGGGCGCCACGGGCAGGCCTGGAGCGATAATGGCCCGGTCAATCTGAAGAACGCCCGCTTCGCCGAAGACCCGCGCCCGCTGGACGAAACCTCGGACTGCCCGGCGAGCCGGGATTATTCGCGCGCCTATCTCCATCACCTCGTGAAGGCGAACGAGTATCTGGGCGCCATGCTCCTGTCCTGGCACAACACCGCGTACTTCCAGTCCCTGACCGCACGCATGCGCACGGCGATCGAGGAAAACCGGTTCGAGGCGTTCCGGCGTGAGTTCCACGCCAGGCTGGCGCAGGATTTCGACTAGGGTTTATTCCTCGCCGCGCGGGCACAGCCCGCCCTTGAACCAGTCGGCCAGGTGATCGACGAACAGGCGCACACGGTGGGCGAGATAGCGGTTGGACGGATAGACCGCCCACAGATCGCGCCCCTCCGGCGTCCAGTCGTTCATCACCGCCTTGACGGCGCCCGCATCAATGGCCTCTCGCGCCGCCCATTCGGGCGCGCAGGCGAGCCCGGCGCCGCTGGCGGCGGCGCACACGGCGGCCTTGGCGCCGTTGAGCGAAAAGCGGCCTGCGACTTTCACCTCGGCCGGTTCGCCGGCGCGGGGGAAGCGCCAGAGCATGGGGGCGGGCCGGTTGCGGTCGATGATGCAGTCATGGCGGGCCAGATCGGACGGGTGGGCCGGCGCGCCGGCTCCCGCCAGATAGGCGGGGCTGCCCACCAGCACCATGGGCGCATGGGCCAGACGCCGCGCGATCAGGGTGGAATCGGTCAGATGCCCAATGCGCACGGCCAGATCGTAGCCTTCGTCCACCAGATCGACCATGCGGTCGGTCATGTCGAGGCGAACCTCCACCCCTGGCCATCGGGTCATGAAGGCGGTGACCGGCTCGACCAGGCGCTGGGCGCCGAAATCCACCGGGGCCGAAACCCGCAGAACACCCACCGCGGCCGCATGTTCCTGGGCCAGGCCCGATTCCAGCTCCTCATATTCCTTCAGCCAGGGCCGCACCCGGTCCAGCAAGGCGCGCCCGGCATCGGTCAGGCGCACCGAGCGCGTGGTGCGCTCCAGCAGGCGCGCCTGCATGCGTTCTTCCAGCGCCGATATCTGCTTGGATGCCGCGCCCGGCGTCAGGCCCAGCCGCTCGGCGGCGCGGGTGAAGCTCTCCAGCTCGGCCACGGCGGAGAACAGGCGCAGGGCGTCAATGCGATCCATGAGGGTTCCGTCAGGCTCCAGGCGGCAAGATCGCCGGTCTTATCCGCCGGTCCCCACGCTGTCACGCGAATTGACTGCACGCGGGCCCGGGAAAGGGCTCAGAGACCGGCGCCGTCATGGACGTCCAGCCAGTCCAGCGCCAGCGCGAACAGGGCGGTTTCGCCCGCGGTCAGTCCACTGACCGGATCATAGGGTTTGGGCTCGTCCGGGTCCTCGCCGGTGACGAAATAGGCGATGGAGGCGTTGAGCCCGGGCACGAACCACGCGCCGCCATAGAGCCCCCAGGCTTGTCCGGGATGGCCGATGGCGGTGAGGTCCGGGCGGCCGGGAATCTGGCCCGGCTCCATTACCTGCGGCCCCGTGGCCCAGGCGCGCAAACCCGGCCCGGCATCGCCGCGCCACACCGGACCGGTCAGCGCTTCGCCCGGTCCGCCAGGCGCAAAGGCTTCGGCTAGCCGGGCCAGCTCGATCACATTCGCGCGCAGGCCGCCCTGGGGCGACATCAGCGAGCCGTTGGCGCCGGGCTGATAATCCTCCAGCACATGGCCGGGCTGGACCAGCACCACCGGTCCCTCGCCCGCCAGCATGGACACGCTGTCGATCTGCACCCGCCAGGCGCCGTCGGTCCAGCGGTGCAGCGCGCCGCCGCCATCGCGCACGCTGCGCTCCACGCCTGACCAGTTGAAGCCCGCGCCGGGCAGGCCCGCCGGGATCAGGGCGTGGCGCCGCGCCAGCCGGTCAAACCGCTCCCCGCCCGCAGCCTCCAGCACGCTGGCGGCCAGGGCGTAGCCGAGATTGGAGTAGGTGAACCCGGCGCCCGGCGCGTGATCACACCAGGCGGCTTCGTCGTTGAACAAAGCAAAGAAGTCCTCGCCCAGCTCAGCCCAGTAGCGCGCGGGATCGCAGACGCCTGACGTGTGCGACAAAAGCTGGCGCAGGGTGATCGGCGCGTCAGGGTCGAGCGGGTGGCGCGGCGCGCGTGGCAGAACCATCCTGATCGGCGCGTCCAGATCAAGTTCGTCCGCCCCGGCCAAGGCGCCGGCGGTCAGGGCGACGGCCAATTTCGAGATTGAGGCTGCGCGCACCGGCGTCGACGCTTCAAGCGCACGCTCCGGGGTCTGGCCGGCGCTATCGAACGCCGCCGCGCCCGCCGCCGACGCCCATAATACCCGCCCGTCTCGCACCACTGCTACAGCGGCGCCCGGGGCGCGCGCACCTTCAGTTTCCAGAAGGGATTCAAGGCGCTCCTGCCAGACATCACCCATGGGCTCGGCCTCTATCGCGCAGGACGCGAGCAAAAGGACCGATGCTGCGGCTGCGATCAAACCTGACCGGCGGATTGGAGCAAACGGCCTGCGACCCATGGGCAAGTCCCTGGAAATTTAAAAATCTGTCTGGTCACCGGCCGCAAATCCTGCCGCACAAGGGGGTGACGGCCCCGGACTGTAGCAATTTTGCTACGCTCGCATAACAATATTCTGACACACGGCGCTTTTTGGCGCTGAGGGGGGCGTCAAATCCATACAGTTTTGTAATGTCAGATTTGGTGCGGCGCAACATGAACAGCGCGCCACGCTGCGACGACAGGACGAACCGGGGACGGGCCCGGTTCGTGGCGACACGACAGCAACAATGGGGATCAGCGTTATGTTCAATCGTTTCAGACATGTTTCACGGCTTCTGGCCAGCGGTTCGGGTCTGGCCCTGGCCCTGGCCGCTGCGCCAGGCCTCGCCCAGGCGCAGGAGGCTGACGAGCCCGGGGCGAGCAGCTCAGATGTGGTGACTGTCACCGGTTCGCGCATTGCGCGCGACCCCAATCTTGCCTCACCCGTGCCGGTCCAGTCGCTGGACGCCGAAGCGCTGCAGCTCTCGGGCGAAATCAGCCTGGCCGATGTGGTCAACCGCATCCCGGCCCTGCTGGCCTCGACCACCTCGGAGCAGACGCTGAACGGCGAAAACAGGCTGAACCTGCGCGGCCTGGGCGCCTCGCGCACCCTGACCCTGGTCAATGGCCGCCGCCACGTGGCCGGCGTTGAAGGTGAACAATCTGTCGATATCGGGTCGATCCCGCGCGGCCTGGTCCAGCGCGTTGAAGTGCTCACCGGCGGCGCCTCGGCGATCTACGGATCGGACGCGGTGACCGGCGTGGTGAACTTCATCCTGCGCGATGATTTCGAGGGCCAGCAGTATGACGCCCGCTTTGGCATGTCGAGCCGCGGCGACGCCGAGAACGCATCGCTGCAGGCGCTGTGGGGCCGCAATTTCCACGAGGGGCGCGGCAATATCACCTTCGCTCTCGATTATACGTTCGACTCGGTGCTGCGCTTTGGCGACCGCCCCTGGTCGGCCAATAACGGGCTGTCGCGCTCGCTGCCGAACCCGGCCCTGCGCTTCCAGGCTGGCGACATTACGGCGTCGACGCCGTTGTTTGGCAATTTCTACAATTTCCAGCAGACGGGCCGCTACCCGATCGGCCCGGCGATCCCGGGCTCGGCCCAGGCCTTCATCAACGCCTATAACGCCACCTTCGGCACCAATCTGACGGTCAACGATCTCAGCCCCGCAGAACTGGCGCTGATCGAGCGCCGCAACACCTCGCCCTCGCGCGCCATCCTGCCCCAGCCGAACTTCTCCATCTCGTCACGGCGGGGCGTGATCTCGCCGGGCAATTTCGGCCTCGCGCCGGGCATCGCCACCAATGGCAGCGGGATTGATGACTGCCTGGAATCCTTTGTCGGCTGGAACAACTCTCTGGTGGGCACCGGCTCGTTCGGCCTGGTCGGCGGCTGCTGGGTGGTCAAGAATGACGGCACTGTAAGGCCCTATCGCGACGGCCTGGTGGCGGGTGATTTCAACCAGTTCGGCGGCGATGGAATCGAGGACGTGTTCGATCAGACCTATCTTATCCCGCAGACCGAACGGATCACGGCCAATCTGAACGCGCGCTATGACCTGACGCCGAACACCCGCGCCTTCTTCGAGTTCAAGGCCTCCCAGTCGGTGACCCAGCGCGGCACGCCGCTGAACACCTTCTATGACCTGCTCTACGGGGCGCCGGACAACCCGTTCCTGCCTCAGGAACTGCAGGGTCTGGCCCAGTCCACCGGTGGCCTGTTCATCACCCGCGACCCCACCGATCTGGGGCCGAACGTCAGCCAGTTCACCCGCGACACCTATCGCGTCGTGGGCGGACTGTCGGGTGAACTGCCCATTGGCTGGAGCTGGGAGATCGCCGCCAATTACGGCCAGTTCACCAACACCACCAAAGGCCGCAACTCGGTACTGCTGGACCGTTTCTTCGCCGCCATCGACGTGGTGGCCGACGCCAACGGTAATCCGGTCTGCCGCTCCGATCTCGATCCGGCGGCGATCCCGCCGACGACGATTTTCGGCATTCCCGATTTCGATCCGGGCTTCTACACCTTCACGCCGGGCGATGGTCAGTGCCGTCCAGCCAATATCTGGGGCGGACCCAACTCGATCAGCGCCGACGCGGTGGACTTCATCACCACCACGACGGTCGACGAGCTGCGCCTGGAGCAAACCGTGCTCAGCGGCTTCCTGACGGGCGATTTCGGCAACTGGTTCACCCTGCCAGCCGGCCCGGTCAGCTTCGCAGCCGGCATCGAGTACCGGCGTGAGACGAGCCGCCTGAACCGGGATAATGTCGATCTGGGGATTCTGCCGGCTGGCTCGCCATTTGGTGAAGGCACGCTGATTTCCAACGTCTCCGGCAACGGCTCGCTGGGCTTTAACGCCAGCAGCCAGTTCTTCAATTCGTCGGGCGATTTTGACGTCACCGACGTGTTCCTGGAACTGTCCGTGCCGATCCTGGCCGACCTGCCGCTGGCCCGGGAGCTGACCGTGGACGGCGCCTATCGCTATGCCGACTACTCGACCGTCGGCGGCGCCGAAACCTGGAAGCTGGGCATCCTCTGGACCCCGGTGGAGGACATCTCCTTCCGCGGCACCATCTCCCAGGCGATCCGCGCACCGAACATCGACGAGCTGTTCCGTCCGGAAAACCCGGCCTTCTTCCGGCCCATTGACCCGTGTGACGCCGCCGAGCTGGCCAATGCGCCTGATCCGGCGCTGCGCACGGCGAACTGCCAGGCCGGCGGCAACGGTCTGCCGGCCCTGCCGGGCGGGTTCACCGATCCGCTGTCAGCCCGTTTCCCGGGCGTGGCGGGCGGTAACGCCAACCTGTCGGAGGAGAGAGCCGACACCATCACGCTGGGTCTGGTGTTCACGCCGCGCATCGTGCCGGGCTTCAACTTCACGCTCGACTACTGGAATGTGCAGATTGAAGACGGCATCGGCTTCGTGACGTCCCAGCAGATCGTCAATGGCTGCTATGACGCCACCGACTTCCCGAACAGCCCCTTCTGCGGACTGTTCGAGCGCGAAACGGACCAGGGCTCAGCGCAGTTCGGCGGCTTCCGCTTCCTGCGCCAGTCCTTCGTGAACTTCGCCTCCATCGAGGCCAAGGGCTATGACTTCGCCGCCAATTACAGCTTCTCCTGGCGGGACATGGACTTCCGCATGGGCGTCAGCGGCACCCGGCAGGAACAGCTGGACTTCTTCAACAACCCGCTTGACCCCACCGACGTCACGCAGCGCCTGGAAGAGCTGCGCCGTCCGATCTGGTCGGGCAATGCCTATGCCGGCGTCACCCGCGGCGACCTGTCGCTGGGCTGGAACACCCAGTATGTGGGCCGTCAGGCGCTGGGCGGCGTGGAAGTCGACACCATCGACGCCCTGTTCGGCGAAGCCGGCTGGGCGCCGGAAATGTATATCCACAACTTCAACGCCGCCTACCGCGTCAGCGAGTCGGTGCGCTTCTATGGCGGCGTCAACAACGTGTTTGACGAGTTCCCCTACGTGACCGAACGGGCCTGGCCCACCGGTCCGCGCGGGCGGTTCTACTTTGTTGGCATTGAGGCCAGCTTCTAGGCTGCGCCTCACCACGCAAGCGCGAAGGGCCGGAGCGGCGACGCGCCGGCCCTTTCTCTTTGGCGTCATGCGCCGTCACGGGCTTGCGCCCATCCGGCGCGTAGGCCATTGATCTCCTCCCCCATTCCCGTCGAGCGGAGACAACCCTTATGCTGCATATCGACCTGCCCACACGCGGCGATCTCGACACCCTGTCGCGCGTGCGCGCCGACGCCTGCGTCTCGATCTATCTGGAGACCACGCCGCTCAGCCAGCAGAGCGACGAAACGCGCATCGCTCTTTCGAACGCCGTCCGCGAGGCGCGCGAGCAGCTGGAAGCTGACGGCTTCGACAAGCGCCGCCTCGCTTCAATGATGGAGCTGTTCGACGATCTCGATCAGGACGAGGATTTCTGGCGCCTTCAGGCCAATTCGCTGGCCGTGCTCGCCACACCGGACCGGATCCGCACCTTCCGCCTGGCCAACAAGCTGACGCCGCAGACCGAAGTGGCCGACCGCTTCTTCCTCAAACCCCTGCTGCGCGCCGTCACCTTCCCCCACGCCGCCTTCGTGCTGGCGCTGTCGGAAAACGCGGTGCGCCTGGTTGAAGTCTTCGCCGAGCTGGGCCCGCGCGAAGTGCGCGGCCTGGACCTGCCGAAAGACGCCGCCAGCTCGGTGGGCAAGTCCACCCTGAACGACCGCGCCGCTACGGGGCGCATTCAAGGCTCGGAAGGCCAGAATGTGCGCTTCCGCCAGTATGCCCGTCAGGTCGATGCGGCGCTGCGCCCGGTGCTGAGCGGGCGCGACATTCCGCTGATCCTCGCCGCCACGGGACGCCTCGCCTCGGTGTTCCGCACCGTGAACACCTACCCCCATCTGGTGGCCGATACGATCGAGGAGAGCCCCGACCGGCTGACTGAGGCCGAGCTGTCGCAGCGCGCTCGCCCTGTGCTGGATGCCGCCTATGCGCTGGAGCTGTCGACGCTCAAGCAATTATATGAGACGCGCACCGGCCAGAACCGCACCACAACCGACATGGCCGACGCCGCCCACGCCGCCACGTTCGGGCGTATCGAGGCGCTGCTGGTGGACATCGACACGGTCGTGCCTGGCCGCATTGACGAGGAGACCGGCAAGCTGACCCTCGCCAAAGAGGACGGCCCGGGCAGCTATGGCGTGGTTGACGAGATCGCCGCGCGTACGCTCTCCATGGGCGGGCGCGTGCTGGGCGTGCGCCGCGACGACATCCCGGGCGGCGGCGAGCTGGCGGCGATCCTGCGCTACGCGGTCTAGCCATGCGGGCGGTGGGGGCCGGGCTGGCGATTATCGCCGTGCTGGCGGGGAGTTGGGGCGTCTGGCGCCTCGCCCCCCACGCCCCGCCCCCTGAGCCGGCCGCCATCAGCCTGAGCCAGTTTGGCGAGGCGGGCGGGCGCGCCCTGATCGCCATCGAACCCTCCCTGACGCCCGCCGATTACCGCAACGCCGCCACGCTGGAGGCCGCGCTGGCGCGCTATCTGGACATGGCGCAAGGCGCGGGCGCACTGGACGGCGCCGCTGTGGCGGTGTTTCCCGAGCACGCCGGAACCTGGCTGGTCACGGCTGACTCCCAGGCCGGGCTCTACCGCGCAGAAACGGTTCAAGGCGCGATGACCGGGCTGGCGCTGACGCGGCCCGTGCGCACCCTCGCGGCGCTTGCCCGCAGCGGTGAGGAGGACCGCGTCGCCGCCGCCCTGTTCCGCTCGCGCGGCGCGGCCATGGCGCGCGACTATCAGCAGATATTCTCCAGCCTCGCGCGCCGCTATGGCGTGACCATCGTGGCCGGCTCCATCGTGCTGCCGGACCCGCGCGTGGAGGATGGCGTGATCAGGGTCAACGCCGCAGGCCCCCTCCAGAACGTCTCCGCCGTCTTCGCGCCCGACGGGACGGTTCACGACGCGCTCGTGCGCAAGGTCTATCCCATCCCGTCCGAAGCCGGCTTCACGGCCTCCGCGCCCGCCGCGCCCCAACCGGTATTCGACACGCCTGCCGGCGCGCTGGGCGTGCTGATCTGCGCCGATTCCTGGCACGGCGATGTCTATGACGGCCTCAGCCGGCGCCCCGACCTCATCGCAGTGCCGGCCTATCTCCAGCCATCGGGCGTGTGGGAGGCGCCCTGGGGCGGCTATGTCCCGCCCTGGCCCGATGATGCGCCGCGCGAAGACGCCGGCGCCCTCACCGAAGGCGAAGCCTGGATCGCCCATTCCCTCCCCCGCCGCCTGACGGCTGCGGGAGCGGAAGCGGGCATCACCGCCTTCCTGCGCGGATCGCTGTGGGATATGGGCGGCGACGGCCAGGCGCTGGCCACCACCCGGGACGGGGTGAGGCTGGGCCCTCGCACCGATGACGGCGCGGTGGTGGTGCTGTGGCTGGAGGGGGATTAGGGGCCAAGCGCCGCGCGCTTGCCTGATTATAGCGGAACAACTATGATGACGCCTGTCAGTGAAGTCCGGCCCTGTTTCTTCATCGGCGCCAGCCTTGATGATCTCAGATCATT
>JAIUMW010000045.1 GCA_022565365.1 Oceanicaulis sp. | reverse complement strand
GCGCGAGCTCGCCGCCTTCATGGACGCCTATATCGACGAGGACAGCCCGGCCTGGTGCGACCGGCGCCAGACAGACGGCTGCACGCCCATGGATTATCTGCCCGCCTCCATGCCCTACCACTTCATGACCGCGCTGGGCGGGTTGTGAGCATGGAGCCTGAATAATCTGCAATCATCTGACAGCTGATCCGCCGCGCCGGCGTTTGCGGAGAGGGGATGCGACATGCTGATCATCAATAATGGCATCCCCAAAAGCGGATCGACATGGGTTCAACGGATCATCCGCTATGGCATGCAGCCTGCCAGGCCCTCACAAGTCTGGCAGAAAGACATCATAAGCCCGTCTATAAAAGATGACGATATTGCAGGCTATTACGCCTCAGGCGAGTGGCGCGGCAGGGATGTTCTCCTCAAGCACCACCTTATCTATAATGACAATCTGTCTTTTATATCAGACTATCAGATCAGGGTGATTGTGTCTTTCAGGGATTTGCCCGACTCGGTTATTTCCTGGTTCCATCATAATGTCAGACTGGGGAACACCTCATTGGAGGACAAGTCCCGCTGGCTGGAAACCAGCGGGCGGGCTTTTGCTGTCAGAGTCCTGAAATACAGGCGCTCATGGGAAGGCAAACCGAACACGCTCATGATCCGTTACGAGGATCTGCTCGCCGATCCAAAGTCCGGGATCACCACGATATTGGAATTCCTGGGCGAGGAAGCGGGCGAAGAGCTGGTTGACGTGCTGCACAACGCCACGAAGGCCGGCGTAAAGCCGGACGGCCCGCTGCATGAGGGCAAACACATCCGCACCGGCGGACGCCGTGTCGCCCGGGACGAATTGCCCGGGCATTTCTACGATGAACTGTTGGATTTGCAGGCGCAATTTGAGAGCGGGTCGCTGACGCCAGAGGTGCTCAGTCAATTCAAAAGCAGCCGGAAGACGTCTTGAGGGCTTTGGCTGACCCGCAGGCGATTGTTATTGCCAAGAAAGCCTTGGCCGCTCACCTGACCCGCTGCAAGGCGCCGACGTCGCGCAGCGGCGGGTGCGCGTCCATGGCATGTCACGTCATGACGGCGCCGGGCGGCTTGTGAGGATTACGGCCGGCCCACGCTCACATAGTTGAAGCCGCGCGCGGCGGTTTCGGACGGATCGTAGATATTGCGCAGGTCCACGATCAGCGGGGTTTTGAGGGCGGCTTTGAGCCGGTCAAAATCCAGCGCGCGGAACTCGTTCCATTCGGTCAGGATGACCAGGAGATCCGCCCCTTCCGCACACAGATACGGGCCGGTGACGAAGTCCACGTTTTCAAGGAGTTTTTCGGCTTCCTCAATGCCTGCCGGGTCAAACGCGCGCACGCGCGCGCCCGCCGCCTGCAGGGCCGGGATGATGTCCAGGCTGGGCGCCTCGCGCATGTCGTCTGTGTTGGGCTTGAAGGTCAGGCCCAGCACCGCCACGGTCTTGCCCTCCACCGAGCCGCCGGCCGCGGCGATCACCTTGCCGGCCATGGCCTGTTTGCGCCGGTCATTGATCTCCACCACCGTCTCGATCAGGCGCACCGGCGCGCCGGCTTCCTGGGCGGTGCGCACCAGGGCCAGCGTGTCCTTGGGAAAGCATGAACCGCCATAGCCCGGCCCGGCATGGAGAAACTTGCCGCCGATGCGGTTGTCCAGGCCGATGCCGCGCGCGACCTCCTGCACATTGGCGCCCACCTGCTCGCACAGATCGGCCATCTCGTTGATGAAGGTGATCTTCATGGCCAGAAAGGCGTTGGCGGCGTATTTGATCAGCTCCGAGGTGCGCCGGCTGGTGAACACGATCGGCGTCTCGTTGAGATAGAGCGGGCGGTAAAGCTCGCGCATGCGCGCGACGGCGCGCTCGTCCTCGGCGCCGACCACCACGCGGTCGGGCCGCTTGAAATCATCAATCGCGGCGCCCTCGCGCAGAAATTCGGGGTTCGACACCACGGCGAAATCACCGTCGGGGCGGGCCTTGCGGATCACCGCCTCCACCTCGTCGCCCGTGCCCACCGGCACGGTGGACTTGTTCACCACGACGGTGAAGCCCTCCCTCACGCCCGCCACTTCCTCGGCGGCGGCATAGACATAGGACAGGTCCGCATGACCGTCGCCGCGGCGCGAGGGCGTGCCCACGGCGATGAACACCACATCGGCCTTGCGCACTGCTTCGGTCAGGTCAGTGGCGAACTCCAGCCGGCCTTCGCGCATATTGCGCTCGACCAGCATGTCCAGGCCGGGCTCAAAGATCGGCACGCCGCCGCTGCGCAACAGGGCGATCTTGTCCTCATTCTTGTCGATACAGGTCACATGGTGACCGAAATCGGCGAAACACGCGCCCGACACCAGGCCGACATACCCGGTTCCGATCATCGCTACACGCATGGGGGACCCTCTCCCTGCACAGACTTACGAGGCCCAGCTTGCAACCGGGAAAGCAGGCATAGCAGCGGGCCCGGGCAAGTCCAAGCACGCGGGCCAGCGGGCCGGAACTCTGACCGCCCTGGCTGTTGAAACTGTTGCAACGGCCGCTTAACCTTTATGAACGCGCGAGGGGCGTGCGACAGGAGGGGATTATGGGGGACTCACCAAACAAGGTCAGCCCGGAGTCATGCCGGATGCTGGCTGACGCACTGTTGAATGTGCGCGAGCGCGCCGTTGTGTCTGACCGCTGGATCGAAACCAATCTGAGCGAGGCGCTGGACAGGCATGACTGGCGCAATGGAAGGCCGGGCAATCTGCCAAAGCTGGCCAAACAGGTCGCCAAGCTGGTCTATGGCGGACCGGATCAGCGCGAACCGATGGCCCGAAAGCTCGCCGCGCTGACCCGGCAATCGCGGGTGCGCGACGCGGTCCGGCGGTTTTTCAATGATACCGGCCTGGAAGTCCATGGCGTGCCGGTGGACCATCCAACGATCGGGCGCGAGCAGCTCATGGCGGCCATGCTGGGCCGGTTCATCTATGAGCGAGAGCCGGGCTATCACCAGGATGAGCTGGCTCATCAGGGCGTCTATGTCCTGCTGCAACGCGCGGGCGACGGTCAGGTGAATCGCTCGCTGTTCATCATCGATTCGCTGGGCGCGCAAAATGTAATGTGGGCGGCCCATTTATACCGGCCCGCGAACATTCCGGACGCCCGGCTGAATATGCGCACTGGCGTGTTCCTGCCCTATGAAGCCCGAACCGCCCTGATGTCCGGTGCGCGATGGATCAGCGCCGAACCCATGATCCGCAAACACCTGACAAAAAGTGACGCGGACGCTTTCATGACATCGGTCTCCGACGGCTCTGAAGGCGAAGACTTCGAAGCGCGCGAACTGGCCATATTGACCCTGAAACCCCATGGCGCCGCCGTTATGCGGATCAAGGACGCGGGCAATGAGTACGGCTATGTAAAGCTCAAGAACCCGGTCAATCCCGACGCGTTCACGGCGCTGGGACTGAAGAATCGGGATGCGCTGAGCGCGGAAGAAGCCGCCGTAATCCCGCGCAACAACGCCAATCACGCCCAAGCCTATGCCGATGTGCAGGATGCGCTGGCGCGCTTCGCCGCGATTGCGGGCGCTTCAGGACTGGACGCCCCTGCCGCCGCGCCAGCCGGGACCGGCGAGTCTGAACTGGCCGCCGCGCCGGCGGATGTCCCGGTGACAGAGGCGCCGGCAATAGAGGATGATCCGTCTACGGATAATCCGTCCCCGGCGGAAGAGCCCGCTGATGGCGATCCGAAGCCCGCTCAGATTTCCTGATCAAACGCCCCGATTTCGGGGTGGCGGGCCAGTTCCTCGCGGATGGCGGCGAAGACGGCGCGGGTGTCGTCCTTGCTGGTCAGGCTCTCCACCACGATCACCAGGTTGGGCGTGTTGGAGCTGGCGCGCCCCAGCCCCCAGGCGCCATCCTCCAGCGTGAAGCGCACGCCGTTGACCGTGTTGATGTCGGCGATGGCGCGGCCAGCCACCGTGTCACCGCTGGCCTTCTTGGCCTTGAACGCCGCGATGATGCGGTCAACGACCTCGTATTTCTGTTCGTCGGCGCAAGCCGGCGACAGGGTGGGCGAGCCATAGCTGACCGGCAAAGCGCGCTTGAGATCGGCCATGGACTGGCCCGGATTGCGGTCGAGCATTTCCAGAATGCAGCGCGCCGACACCAGGGCGCAATCATAGCCGCGCCCGATGGGCGGCTGCAGGAAGTAATGGCCCGACTTTTCAAACCCGGCCAGCGCCCCCAGGGCGTTGGAGCGGCGCTTGATGTAGGAATGACCGGTCTTGTAATAGTCAGTGGTGGCGCCATTGGCTTTCAGCACCGGATCGGTGGCGAACAGGCCGGTGGATTTGACGTCCACCACGAAAGTCGCATCGCGGTGGGAAGCTGACAGATCGCGCGCCAGCATCAGGCCCACCTTGGCGGCGAAAATCTCCTCGCCCTCATTGTCCACCACGCCGCAGCGGTCGCCGTCGCCGTCAAAGGCGAGGCCCACATCGGCGCCGGTCTCGCGCACCCGGTCCGCCAGCGCGTGCAGCATCTTCATGTCTTCCGGGTTCGGATTATAGTTGGGGAAGGTGTGGTCGAGCGTGCAATCCATCTCGATCACCTCTGCGCCCAGCGCCCGCAAAAGGTCCGGCGCAAACGCCCCGGCCGTGCCGTTGCCGCAGGCGGCTACGACCTTGATCGGACGGCTCAGGCGCACGCCCGCCGCGGCGTCGGTCTTGTAGGCCTCAGCGACACCCTCGCGCCGGACATAGCCGCCGCCGGAACGCGCCTTGCCTTCACCGCCCAGGACGATCTGCTTCAGCCGGCTCATCTCGTCGGGACCGAAGGTCAGCGGGCGCTCCACGCCCATCTTCACGCCGGTCCAGCCATTGGCGTTATGGCTGGCGGTGACCATGGCCACGCTTTCGATATCGAGATGAAACTGCGCGAAATAGGCCATGGGCGACAGCGCCAGGCCGACATCATGCACCTCGATCCCCGCCTGCATCAGCCCGACGCTCAGGGCCTGTTTCACGCCCAGCGAATAGCCGCGAAAGTCATGGCCGGTGACGATTTTGGGCGGCTTGCCCAGCTCGTGGATCAGCGTGCCGAGCCCCAGCCCCAGCGCCTGAATGCCATAGAGATTGATTTCCGGGGCCTTGTCCGAGCCCGGATGACCGAACCACCAGCGCGCATCGTATTCACGAAACCCGGTCGGCTTGACCAGAGGCAATGTTTCGAATTCCCAGGTGTTCGGCTTGATGTCCGCGTTCATGATCGTCCCCTCAAAGCGTGCTTGTCTGCGGCGTGCCGGAGCTGGCGCACCGCGTCAATGATTATCCGGCGGCGTCCTCGCTCAGGATGCGCACCTCGATGCGGCGCACCAGAAGCGGACGCCCGGCCCCGTCTTCGTCGGGCCAGATGCCGACCCAGTCGAGCCCGCCCAGCGGGGTGCCCGCCGGGATGTGATGGCGCAGGGTGACCGTGCGGAACACCGTGTCCACTTCCACCTGGCGCCAGCCCGTATCCGCGTCGCCCACCACGAAATACCCGATATGCACATGGGTCAGATCGGAATCGGGAGCGCGCAAATCGATGCGCACCTCGATATCGCGGCCTACCACGGCGGCCTCGAACTGCGGGGGCAGCACCGCGCCGACGCCGGCTGACAGATGCCCGGCCGCCTCCAGCGAGGCCGTGGCGGACAGGTGCGCCAGAGGGCCGCCGGACGCAGCCGGATCGAACATGGTGCGCGTGCCCGGCCCGGGGATCAGCTGGTCCAGGGCGGCGCCTTCCATAATGAATGTATCGGCGGTGACCACAGCGTCCTGCCCGGTCGGACGATACTGCATCGCGCCCCAGACCAGGGCTGCAAACAGCAACACGGCCAGCGGCCAGAACACGCGGTCGCGCAGGGAGAAACGCCCCAGCGCGCCCATCAGCTCACCCCTGCGCGCAAGAGATCATGGATGTGCAGAAGCCCCTCGGGCCGGCCATCCGCGTCGCAGACGAACAGCTGGGTGATCTTGCGCGATCCCGCCGTCATATGGCGCAGAGCCTCGGACGCCAGCATCAGCGCGGTGACCGTCACCGGGGCGGGCGTCATCACCGCGTCCACCGTCTCCGACACCAGATCCGGGCTCATTTTGCGCCTGAGATCGCCATCGGTGATGATGCCCAGAAGGCGGCCCTCGCCGTCGATCACGCCGACACAGCCCAGCCCCTTGGCGCTCATCTCGATCAGCGCCTCGCCCATGCCCGAGCCGGTCGCCGCCAGAGGCAGCCCGTCGCCCGCATGCATCAGCGCGCCCACATGGGTCAGCGCCGATCCCAGCGCCCCTCCGGGATGAAACAGGGCGAAATCACGCGCAGTAAACCCGCGCGCCTCGATCAGCGCCACCGCCAGCGCATCGCCATAGGCCATCATCATGGTGGTCGAGGTGGTCGGCGCGCGCGTCTCGCCGCACGCCTCCTGGGCGCCGGGCAGCAGCAGAACCAGGTCCGACCCGCGCGCCAGGCTCGATTGCTCGCCCGCCGTCAGGGCGATAAGCGGCACGGCGAAGCGGCGGCAATAGGCGATCATGTCGCCCAGCTCGCGTGTCTCGCCGGACTTTGACAGAGCCAGCACCGCATCGTCCGGCGTGATCATGCCCAGATCGCCATGGCTGGCTTCGGACGGGTGAACATACTGGGCGGGCGTGCCGGTGGAGGCCAGCGTGGCGGCGATCTTGCGCGCGACATGGCCGGACTTGCCGACCCCGGCGCAGATCAGCCGGCCTTTGAGACCGGCGATCAGGCGCACCGCTTCGACGGCCTGCGTCCCCAGAGCGCCGGACAGGGCTGTCAGCCCGTCAACCTCCAGCGCCAGGGTGCGGCGCATGGCGGCGATCAGCGCAGTTTCGTCAAGCTGTGCAGCGTCAGGGCGGGTCATGGCCAATTTCTAGACCAAGCCTGCGCGCGCTCCAATGACCGTTTCAGGGCGCCTAGACGCGCTTGGCGCCCGGCGCAAATCCGCCGATGCTTGCCCGCATGGATATTGAAACGCTTGAGCTTGACGGTTTGTGCCTTATCCGCCCGGCGCGCCACAGCGATGATCGCGGCTGGTTTGAGGAGGCCTGGTCGGCGCCGCGCCTGCGCGCCGCAGGGCTCGATCTCAATTTCGAGCAGGACAATCTGTCCTACTCGGCGGCGGCCGGGACATTGCGGGGTCTGCATTTTCAGGCGCCGCCGGCGGCCCAGGGCAAGCTGGTCAGCGTCATTACAGGCGCCATTCTGGACGTGGCTGTGGATGTGCGCACCGGCTCGCCCAGCTATGGCCGCCATGTCGCGGTGCGCCTGAGTGAAGATGATCCCGCGCGGCTGTGGGTGCCTGAAGGCTTCCTGCACGGCTTCGTGACGCTCGCTGCGCATACCCGCGTGGCCTACAAGGTGACGTGCGCCTATAGCGGCGAGCATGACCGGTCGGTGGCCTGGGATGATCCGGATCTGGGTATTGACTGGGGGACCCGGCGCCCGGTCCTGTCCGACAAGGACGCGCGCGCGCTCCGCCTCAGCGAAATGCCCGCGCCCTTCCCGCCCGGCTGGCGCAAGCGGGGCTGATCAGCACAGGGTCAGATTGGCGTTCTGGCTGACAAACTCGACAAAGCGCCGCAGCGTGTCCGCCGTCTCGGTTTCCACAATGCGGCTGGTCTCGCCCGGCGCCGATCCGCTGAGATAGAACACACACTCGCTGGAACGCTCGGACAGGTCCCGTGTGAATTGCTCCACCAGCCTGTCCAGGGCCTGCGCCTCGCTTTCGGTTGCGACCGACACCGTCACCCGTTGCATGCGAATCCCCCTAAGGTCTCCCACCTCCCGACCTGACGACCGGTGCATTGCCCGTCGTTCTGACCGGCGTTAATGGTGCGATAACGAAGCCGAGAGTGCAAGACCCATTCCAATCATGACCAAACCCATTGGACGCCTGCTCATCCTGGGCCGGTCAGGCCAGCTGGCCGGCGCGCTTCAGGCGCGCGCGCCGCAATACTTTGGCGCGGTCCGCGCCGCCGGGCGCGCCGAGGCCGATCTCGGCCAGCCCGGCGCGGTCTCGGCACTCATCACCGCATGGCGCCCGCACGCCATCATCAACGCCGCCGCCTGGACGGCTGTGGACGATGCCGAAACCCACGAGGCCGAGGCCCTGGCGGTCAATGCCCACGGGGCTGGCGAGGCGGCGCAGGCGGCCCGCGAGACCGGCGCGCGCTTTGTCCATGTCTCCACCGATTATGTGTTCGGCGGCGCGCCCGGCGGTCCGTTTGACGAAACGGCGCAGCCCTCGCCCATCAATGCCTATGGCCGCACCAAGCTGGCGGGCGAGCGCGCCGTGCTGGAGGCCTGTCCGTCAGCCTGCATCTTGCGGGCGGCGGGCGTGTTCAGCGGCGGCGGCGCCGATTTTCCCAGCGCCATGTGGCGGCTGGCCCAAAACCGCACAGAGATTGGCGTGGTCGATGATCAGCTGACCGGCCCCACCTTCGCCGATGATCTGGCGGACCGGCTGATCGCGCTGGCGCTGGCGCACGAGGCCTCTGGCCTGCTCCATTGCGCCAGCGGGCCGCAATTGAGCTGGGCGGCGTTTGCCGAGGCCTGTTTCGATCTGGCGCGCGAGGCCGGGTTGCCCGGCGCGCAGGTGCAGCCGATCCCCAGCCGTGACTTTGTCCGGCCCGCACTCCGGCCTGCGGATTCGCGCCTTGCGTCCACCCGGCTGGAGGCCGCGACGGGCCTGCCGGCGCCGGACTGGCGCCCTGGCCTTGTCAAAGCCCTCGACGCGTGGCGGTCCAACCGGTAAATCCCGCCTGTCCCCCTTCGTCCAGACCTGAAAGCGCGCCATGACCCGCCTCGTCCTCACCCGCCACGGCCAGAGCGTCTGGAACAAGGAAAACCGCTTCACCGGCTGGGTGGATGTGGATCTGACCGACGCCGGCGTTGCCGAGGCCCGGCGCGGGGGTGAGCTGCTCAAGGCCGAAGGGTTCGAGCCGTCGCTGGCTTTCACCAGCGTGCTCAAACGCGCCATCCGCACCCTGAACTTCACGCTGGAAGGGATCGACCGGCTCTGGATACCGGTGGAGAAATCCTGGCGGCTGAATGAGCGCCATTACGGCGCGCTGACCGGCATGAACAAGGCCGAGGTCACAGAGGAGCACGGCGCGGACCAGGTGAAAATCTGGCGGCGCTCCTATGACACCCCGCCCCCGCCCTTGCCGCTGGACGATCCGCGCCATCCGCGTTTTGACCCGCGCTATGGCGCGCTGGACCCGGACGCCCTGCCTGCCGGAGAAAGCCTGAAACTCACCCTCGAACGCGTGGCGCCCTATTTCAAAGACGCCATCGCGCCGCGTCTGGAAGCCGGGGAGGACGTGATCATCTCCGCCCATGGCAATTCGCTGCGCGCGCTGGTCAAGCTCCTGTTCAACGTGGCCGATAGCGACATTGTCGGGATCGAGATTCCCACCGGCAATCCGCTGTTGATCGAGCTTGAAGGCTTGCGGCCCGTCGCCCGGCGCTTTCTGGACGAGGCGCGCGCGCAAGACCTGCCTCCCTGCCCGTGAGCGTATCGCCGGACCCCAACCCCCGCCCGGTCACGCCGGATGATCTGCGCTTTATGGACGCCGCGCTGGCGCTGGCGTTCGCCCGGCTGGGCCAGACCGCCCCGAACCCGGCGGTGGGCTGCGTCATCGTGCAAGGCCGGCGCGCGATCGCCGCTGCGGCTACAGCGGCCGGCGGGCGCCCCCATGCCGAGACGCAGGCGCTGGAAGCTGCAGGGGCCGCCGCCCGTGGCGCACGCGTCTATGTCACGCTGGAGCCCTGCGCCCATTACGGCCAGACCCCGCCCTGCGCCGCGGCGCTGATAGCGGCCGGCGCCGCCGAGGGGATCATCGCCTGTGGCGACCCGGACCCGCGCGGGGCCGGGCGCGGGACGGCGATGCTGCGCGAGGCGGGGATCACCGTGATCGACGGCGTACGCCGGGCCGAAGCCGAGACGCTGAACGCCGGCTTCTTCACCCGCATCGCCACGGGCAGGCCTCTGGTGGTCCAGGATGGGCGCCCGGGCCTGTTCGACGCCGATCTTGAGATCGGGCCGGACGAGAGTTTTGAGCAGGCGCTGGACCGGCTGGGCCGGGCCGGGATGACCCGGTTGCGCGGGCCCGCTGGACGCGCAACCGGGCGTTAACGCTAATCAGGCTAGGTATTCCGATGCCTGCACGCTGCGTGCGGCGCACCGGAACCCGTTGATGACCCGCTCGCCGATCCAGTACCGGACATTGTCGCAGGCTCAGGCTGACGAGATCTGCCGGCGCCATGATTTCCTGATGTCCGGCCGGATGGGCGGCGCGCGCGCGAACTTTTCCTATTGTGACCTGTCGGGCCTGGACCTGTCCGGGCGCCATCTGGCCGACGCCGACCTGAGCGGCGCCATTCTTGAGGGCGCCAATCTCGCCGGCGCCAATCTCACCCGCGCCGTGCTGTACGCCGCCGATCTGCGGCGCACCAATCTGTCGGGCGCCGTGCTGCACCGGTCTGATATGCGCGGGGCGATCCTGCGCGGAGCGGACCTGACCGGCGCCGATCTCAGCCAGGCGGACTTGCGCGAAGGCGCCATCGCCCAGGCCGACAAGAAAAAGGGCCTGTCCATGGTCACCCATGAGATGCGCCCCGGCGAGGCGAGCACGGCCAATTTCGCGCGCGCGAACATGTCCCAGATCCGCATGAGCGGGGTGGTCGCCCAGGCGTCGGACTTTTCGGACGCCGTGCTGATCGGCGCACGCCTGACGCGGGCCAATTTGCGCAATTCCCGCTTTCCCGGCGCCAATCTGGAAGGCGCAGACATGAGCGGCGCCGACCTTACCGACGCCGATCTGCGCGATACGGTTCTGATCGGAACCAAGATGGATCTGGCCCGGCTCAACGGCGCCAATATGGACGGCGCGCTGCGTGAGGCGCCCCCGGGCGATGTCGCCGATCCGGGCGGTGAAACCGCCAAGGCGCTCGACCGCCATGCGCGCTGGTGCGAGACCGGCGGCCAGGAGGGCGCACCCTCGACCTTTGACGGCAAGGATCTGCGCGGGCTGAACACGCTGGCGCGGCGCAATCTGACCGCCCTGCAGGCGCGCGGCGCCATCCTCTACGGGCTGGACATGGAAGGCGCCGAGCTGCAGGGCGCAAAGCTGGCCAATGCCGATCTGCGTATGACCTCGCTGCGCGGCGCCGACCTGCGCGGTGCGGATCTGGCCGGCGCCAAGCTCAGCAATGCCGATCTGCGCGAGGCGCGCATTGGCCCGCTGCTGCTGCCCAATGACCGGCTGCTGGCCGCGTCGCTGGCTGCCGCGGTGCTGCGCTACGCCGATCTGTCCGGGGCGGACTTGCGCCATGTGGAGGCCAGCGGGGCCGATTTCTCCTTCGCGCGCATGCATGGCGCCGACGTGCGCCGCGGCCGGTTCGCCGGCGCCGGCTTCACCGGCGCGCGCGCGCCCGAAGACATCGCCCAGGCGGCGGACCTGACCGGGGCGGTGGATCTGCCGGCCGCCTGAGTTGCTCCCGGACGCCAGTCCGGATAAATACTCACTTTGAGCAAAAGCGCGTGCGTATCGATTACGCAGGCAAGGAAGGGCGATCATGGCGGCGTTCGACAATCTCTACCGGCACCGCATGGTCCGGGTAGCCGCCTTCGCCCCGCGCGTGACGCTGGCCGAGCCTGAGGCCAATCGCGACGCCATCCTGACGCTGGCGCGCGAGGCCCATGAGCGCCACGCGGCGCTGGCCCTGTTTCCCGAACTCGCCCTGACCGGATACTCGGTGGAGGATCTGCATCACCAGAGCGCGCTTCTGGACGCCAGCGAGGCGGCGGCGGGCGATCTGATCGCAGCCAGCGCGGACCTGTTCCCGGTCATCGTGTTTGGCTGCGCCCTGCGTCAGCACGGGCAGATCTTCAACTGCGCCCTGTTCGTCCATCGCGGCCGTCTGCTGGGGGTGATCCCGAAAAGTTATCTGCCGACCTATCGCGAGTTTTACGAGCGGCGCTGGTTCTCCGACGCCACCGGCGTGCTCTCTCCGGTCATATCGGTGGCTGGCCATGAGGCGCCATTCGGAACCGATCTGGTGTTTGAGGCGGCCGACCTGCCCGGCTTCGTGGCGGCGGCCGACATCTGTGAGGATTTCTGGGCGCCCGTCCCGCCCAGCATTGAAGCGGCGCTGGCTGGCGCAAGCGTGATCGTCAACCTGTCCGCCTCCAACGCCACCATCGGCAAGGCGCGCGAGCGGGCCGTGCTGATCGACGCCCATTCGCGACGAACCTGCGCCGCCTATGTGTTCTGCGCAGCCGGAGCGGGGGAATCCACCAATGATCTGGCGTGGGACGGCCAGCTTCTGGTCTATGAGCAGGGCCATTGCCTGGCGCAAGGCGAGCGATTCCTGAACGATCATGCGCGCCTCTATGCCGATATCGATCTGGAACGCATCGAGCAGGACCGTCTGCGCCTGTCGACGTTCCGCGATGCAGCGGCGCGCGCCGCGCCCCGGCTCAAAAGCTTCCGGCGGGTACGCTTTGAGCTGGCGCCGCAGCTGGACGCCGCCATTCCGCTTGAGCGGGCGATCGACCGCTTTCCCTTCGTGCCCAACGATCCCTCGCGCCTTGATGAGGATTGCTACGAAGCCTGGAATATCCAGGTCCAGAGCCTGGCCCAGCGGATGCGCGCCAGCGGCGTGCGCCGCGCCGTAATCGGGGTGTCGGGCGGGCTGGATTCCACCCAGGCGCTGATCATCACCGCCCGCGCCTTTGACCGGCTGGAGCGTGATCGGGCCGACATCCTCGCCGTGACCCTGCCGGGTTTCGCCACGTCCGGCGAGAGCCATAGACGGGCGCTGGCGCTGATCGAAGGCCTGGGCGTCACCCATCGCGAGATCGACATCCGCCCCGCCGCCGACCGCATGCTGGCCGATCTGGGCCATCCCCATGCGCGCGGCGAGCCGGTCTATGACATCACATTCGAGAATGTTCAGGCGGGCCTGCGCACCGATTACCTTTTCCGCCTGGCCAATCACGAGGCGGGCATGGTCATCGGCACCGGCGATCTGTCGGAGCTGGCGCTTGGCTGGTGCACCTATGGCGTCGGCGACCAGATGAGCCACTACAACGTCAATGCGGGCGTCGCCAAAACCCTGATCCAGCATCTGATCGCCTGGGCGGCGCGGCGCGGTGCGTTTGGCGAAGACGTGTCGCGCACGCTGGACGACATTCTCTCCGCCGAGATCACGCCGGAACTGGTGCCCGCGGGCGAGGACGGCGCGGTGCAGTCCACAGAGGCCGCCATCGGCCCCTACGCCCTGCACGATTTTTTCCTGCACTACGCCCTGCGCTTCGGGTTCGGGCCGGAGAAGAGCGCCTTCCTGGCCCAGGCGGCCTGGGGCGACGCCGGAAGAGGCGAATGGCCGCCGCACGTGGCGGGCGGCAAGCGGCGCGCCTACGCCATGGACGAGACCCTGGGCTGGCTGGAGGTGTTTTCAAAACGCTTCTATGAGACCGCCCAGTTCAAGCGCACCGCCATGCCCAACGGGCCCAAGCTGACCTCGGCCGGGGCGCTGAGCCCGCGCGGCGACTGGCGTGCGCCGTCCGACGCCTCGGCGCGGGTCTGGCTGGAGCGTATTGCGGCGCTCAAGGCCGAACTCGGCGTTTAACCCCTGACACCCGGCCACGAAAAAGGCCCGGAGGCGAGCCTCCGGGCCTTGTTGCGTCTGCATCTGATCGCGAACGATCAGTGCTTCACCTTGCTCCAGATCTTGCGATAGGAGGCGTAGAGCAGGATCGCGAGGCCAAACAGATAGATCATGACCATCAGGCCCATGCGCTTGCGCTGTTCCATGTGCGGGTCCGAGGTCCAAGCCAGGAAATGGGTCAAGTCGGTGGCCATCTGCTCCACCGTCGCCTCGGTGCCGTCGGCGTACTCGATCATGCCATCCATCAGCTGGGGCGGCATGGCGATGATCCGGCCGGGCATGTACGGGTTGTAATAGCTGCCCGGGCGGATATCGAGATCGGCAGGCGGCTCGCGATCATAGCCCATGAGCAGGGAGCGGATGTAGTTGGCGCCATAGTGGCGCGCGCGCACGATCACCGACAGGTCAGGCGGATAGGCGCCGCCATTGGCCGCGCGGGCCTGAGCCTCGTTGGCGAACGGATAAGGGAACATGTCCGACGGACGGCCGGCGCGTTCGATCGTGTCGCCGATATCGTCAATGTCGGAGATGAAATACTCCGCCGCAATCGAGGCCACGACCGGGTTGTCATTGGGATTGTCGAAGGACTGCTCAACGCCGTCGATGACGACGGTCTCGAACGGTCCGCCGGGCTGGCCGAGATGGCGGAACGCCACGTATTTGAGGCCGTGACAGGCCGCACACACCTGCTGATAGACTTGGAAGCCGCGCTGCACGGCCTGGCGGTCATACTCGCCGAACGGTCCGTCAAACGACCAGGCATGCTGCTCGGGCTTGTCATAGTAGCCGGCGCCCATGGCAGGCGCGGCGACCATCATGGCCGCAGCCGCCGTGGCGAGGATCCGGGAAAAGGTTTTCATCGCGATGCTCCTATTCAGCCGGTTGCGCCACGGGCGATGCCCCGGACCCGGATTTCGCCGGTTTGTCTCCGTGCAGCACCGATTCCTCGATGGAGGCCGGCCGGGGGGTGGGTTTCTCGACGAAGCCCAGAACCGGCAGGATCACAAGGAAGTAGGCGAAGTAGTAAATGGTCAGGACCCGTCCCATCAGCAGGAAGTCCACGCCGATGGCGCCCAGCCCCGGCACCTTGGTGTCGGGCAGTTCCGCGCCGGCCCAGCCCAGACCCAGGCACGCGACCACGAAGAAGCCGAAGAACCAGCGCGCCATCGGACGGTAGCGCATGGAGCGCACTTTCGAGGTGTCGAGCCAGGGCAGGACAAACAGCACGCCAATGGCGGCGAACATCAGGATAACCCCGCCCAGCTTGTCGGGCACAGCGCGCAGGATCGCGTAGAAGGGCAGGAGATACCATTCGGGCACGATCATCGCCGGGGTCACCAGCTGGTTCGCCTCGATATAGTTGTCGGCATGGCCCAGCACGTCCGGGGCGTAGAACACGAAGCCCGCGAAGATCAGCAGAAACACCACGATCGCGAAGCCGTCCTTCACCGTGTAGTAGGGGTGGAAGGGCAGGGTGTCGGCCTTGGTCTTTACGCTGATGCCGGTCGGGTTGTTGTTGCCGGGCACGTGCAGCGCCCAGATATGCAGCCCGACCACGCCTGCAATCAGGAACGGGATCAGATAGTGCAGCGAGAAGAAGCGGTTCAGCGTCTCGTTGCCGACGGTGAACCCGCCCCACAGCCATTGCGTGACCGGCTCGCCGATCAGCGGCAGGGCGCCGAACAGATTGGTGATCACCATGGCGCCCCAGAAGGACATCTGGCCCCAGGGCAGCACATAGCCGAGGAAGGCAGCCGCCATCATCAGGAGGTAGATGACCACGCCGAGGATCCACAGGATCTCGCGCGGCGCCTTGTAAGACCCGTAATACATGCCGCGGAAGATGTGCATGTAAACGGCCAGGAAGAACATGGACGCGCCCACGGCGTGGATC
>JAIUMW010000044.1 GCA_022565365.1 Oceanicaulis sp. | reverse complement strand
GGTCAGCGTGCTGCATGGCGCCGAGCTGGACCGCCGCATGGCCGGCTCGCTGGGCGAGATGCTGGACGGTCTGCCGGGCGTGTCCAACGCCGATTTCGGTCCGGGCGTGGGACGCCCTGTGATCCGCGGCCAGCAGGGCTCGCGGGTGATGATCCTGGATGACGGCCTGCCCGTCGCCGACGTGTCGGGCGAGGGCGTGGACCACGCCGTGGCCGTGGACGCGCGCGGCGCCAGCCAGATCGAGGTGTTCCGCGGCCCCAGCACGCTGATGTTCGGCTCCGGCGCTGCGGGCGGCGTGATCAATGTTCGCAGCCAGCGCTTCCTGCCCAGTTTCGCTGCTTCGCCCTTCCTGGAAATGGATGCCAGCTATTCGGGCAATGGCGATGACCGCCAGATTGACGTCGCCGGCGAAGTGCAGCTGAGCGAGGTCTTCGCCCTGCGCGCCTCGGCCGGCGCCCGCCGCACAAATGATTTCTCGATCAACGGCTTCCAGGAAGAGGACCAGACCGAGGGCTTTGAAGGCCGACTGCAGAACAGCTCGATTGAAACCAACAGCGCCTCGCTGACCGGCATGCTGGCCGACAGCTGGGGCTTTGCGGCGCTGTCGCTGAGCTATTGGGACACCGATTACGGCATCCCCGAAGTGTTTGACCCCATGCGCATCCGTGGCGACGGATCGGACGAAATCGAACGCGTCACCGCCGATTATGTCCGCGCCGATTTCCGCAGTGAAATCAATCAGCCCCTTCCCGGCTTCTCGCTGGCGCGCTTCGCTGCGGCCTGGACGCGCTATGAGCAGGACGAGACCGAGCTTGAATTCAGCCGCACCGACGGATCCTTCGAAGATTCGGTGGTTGAGGCCACGTTCGAAAACCGCGAGTTCGAGACGCGCGCCGACCTGCTGCACGAACCCGTCGCCGGTTGGGAAGGCGTGATCGGCCTTCAGTATACGAACCGCGATTTCTTCGCCGATGATCCGCGCGGCGATGACCGGGGCTTCTATGTGCGCCCGAACGTCACCCAGACCCTGGCCGCCTATGTGATCGAGGAGCGTCAGTTCGGACCGGCGATGATCGAGCTGGGCGCACGGGTGGAGCATGTGCGCTCGTCCAGCGATCCGGTGGCCGCCTCGCGCGTGCCCGGCGTCACGCTTGCCGATGGCAGCTTCCTGCCCCAGCCCGACCAGATCGCCGACATCAACACCACAGTGCTCAGCCTGTCGGCGGCGACGATCATCGACGTGGGCGCCGACCACCATGTGCGTTTCGGGGTGACCCGCGCCGAGCGCGCGCCGTCGCCCGAACAGCGCTACGCCTTCGGCCGCCACTCGGCGGCGGGCACCTGGGAAGTGGGCAATCCGGACCTGAACAACGAGACCTATCTCAATTTCGAAGCCAGCTTCGAGCGCCATACCGGCCCGCTGCGCTTTGACCTGACCGCGTTCTACAACCGGGCCGATGATTTCATCTATCTGGCCTCGGAAGATGATGGCACGGGCAATCCGGTGTCCGTCAACGATATCGGCAATCGCGAAGGCGAAGGCGCTGCGGCCGGCTGCCTGCCGGGCGATGGCGGGCTGTGCCGCCTGCGCAATCAGCTGGTCACCTATGAACAGGGCGACGCCCATTTCTATGGCGCCGAGCTCGGCGGCAGCTGGGAAGCGGTGCAGGGCGAGACGCCCCTGACCTTCCACTTCGTGGCTGACTATGTGCGCGGCTCCCTGCGCGATGGCGGCGATCTGCCGCGCATCTCGCCCTGGCGTTACGGGTTGGGCGCCTCCTCGCAAATCGGCGATCTCAGCCTGCGCGCCGACTATCTGCGCGTGAATGCCCAGAACCGTGTGGCCGAGGCCGAAAGCACCACTTCGGGCTATAATCTGGTGTCGCTGGACGCCAGCTATGACCTGCCCTTCGATGGCCTCAACACTTCGGTCTATCTCAAGGGCCGCAATCTCCTGGACGAGGCGGGACGGCGCCACACCTCCTTCTTCAAGGATGAGGCGCCGATCATTGGCCGGGCCTTCTATGTCGGCGTGCGCGCGCGCTTTGGCGGCGCATAAGGCCCCGGACTTGCAAGGACGCGTGTGACTCGGCGGCGCCCGGCTTTGTTGCCTCGCGCCGCCGCGTGCGCTAACGAACCGCAACCGTCCATCCAGGGGGAACCGACATGGCCGACGCCACCGCCAACGAGCCGACCATCCAGGGTCAGCTGCCGCTGTACAAAAAACCCGAACCGCTCAGCGCCCAGACCCACAAGGGCAAGGGCATTACCTATACCGACCGGCCGTTCGACTTCCTGGCCGACACCCATTTCGTGCCGCTCACCGTGGGTGAGTTCGGTCTGGCCGCCTCGCGCTTCCCCATCATTTTCCTGGGCGAGAACCGTACGCCGGTCGCCGCGATGGGCCTGCAGCAAGGCGCCAATCTGTTCGTGAACCCGCAGAACGGGCTCTATGAAGAGAACTGCTATCTGCCGGCCTTCGTGCGCCGCTATCCGTTCGTGGCCGCGGGCCATGGCGACGAGAGCGACCGCTTCACCGTGTGGGTGGATGCGGGCTCGCACCTGTTCTCCGACAAGCCTCAAGAGCCCTTCTTCAACGATGATGGCACGCCGTCGCCGTTCCTGGAGCGCGCCATCGACTATGTGCGCCGCTTTGAAAACGACGTCGCCCAGACGGTAGAATTCGTGAAGGAATTGCGCGAGCTGGATCTGTTTGATCAGCAGCAGACCAATTTCCAGCCGCGTGACGGCGAAGGCAATCCGGTGGGCGAACCGCAGGTCGTGGCCAGCTATTGGGGCGTGTCGGGCGACAAGCTCAAGGCGCTGCCCGCCGACCAGCTCGCCAAGCTGCGCGATTCCACAGCGCTGGGCGCCATCTACGCCCACATGCTCTCCATGGGGCAGTGGGACCATTTGATCCAGCGCGCCGCCCGCCGTCAGGGTCCAGGCCAGGGCAATTTCCAGGCTCCGCCCGCGGCGCCGCCGCCCTCTCCGGAGCTGTAGGCGTCACACCACAGATCGATATGCAAAGACGGCCGGGCGGAGACATCCCCCGGCCGTTTTTCTTGCGCTCGATCACCTGACGTTCACAAGCGTGTCAGCACGGTTCCAGCCGGCGGGCGCAAGGCGTATATGCTTGGGTGCCGGCACAGTCCGCACCGCCCCAGCTCCGAAGGATGCCTGATTTGATCCGCTTGCTCGCCGCCCTTGCCGCGCTCGTGATATCCGCCACGGCGTCTGCGCAGGAATTCAGCCCGGACGGGCCCTGGGTGCATCCGCGCCTGACGGCTGCCCGCGCCTCGGTGGCGCCGGGCGAGACCTTCTATATCGCGCTGCATCAGGACATTGCGCCGGGCTGGCACACCTATTGGCGCAATCCGGGCGATTCCGGCCTGCCGACCGAGCTTGATCTGACCTTGCCCGAGGGCTGGAGCGTGGGCGAGATGGTCTGGCCGGCGCCCAAGGCCTATCCGCTCGGGCCGCTGACCAATTACGGCTATTCCAATGGCGTCACCCTGCCCGTGCCGGTCACGGTCCCGGCGGACGCCGCGCCGGGCCGCCTGGAAATACCCGCCTATGCCAGCTGGCTGGTGTGCGAGGATATCTGCGTGCCCGAGGATGCGCACCTGACGCTGACCCTTGATGTGGGCGACAGCCGCCCTGACCGCGCGGGCGCGGCCCTGATCGCCGCCGCCTTCGACGCCGCGCCCGAACCGGCCGGCGCTGTGCAGGCAGGGCTGGCCCGGGGACCGGACTCGCTCGTTCTGACCCTGGCTGGCGGGCCGCTGGACGGCGGCGCGGACGCCGTCAGCGATCTGGCTTTCTTTCCTTTCAACCCGTCCGTCATCGACCATGCCGCGCCCCAGCGCGTGGCGCTGGGCGATGGCGAGGCGCGTCTTGACCTGCGTCCGGGCCGCCTGACCCGTCAGGCGGTGACCGAAGCCTATGGCGGTGTCATCACCTTTGACCACCATGACGGCGGCGAGACCCGGCGTATGGCCTACACCATCGACGCCCGGCCCGGCGCGCAGGTGTCAGACCTCGCCGCCGCCGCAGCGACGTCTGCACCCGCTTCGGGAACGCCGGGCGGCGCGCCGGATACGCCATCCACAGCCGGGTCCGGTGGGTCGCCGTCGGGCATCAGCTTCCTGCAGGCGGCGCTGTTTGCGCTCGTGGGCGGGCTGATCCTTAACCTCATGCCGTGCGTCTTCCCGGTTCTGTCCATGAAAGCGATGACCCTGGTGGAGCAGCGCGGGATCGAGCGGGCCGAGGGCCGGCTTCTGGGCCTGATCTTCGGCGCAGGCGTGATCCTCACCTTCCTGGCCCTGGGCGCCGTCTTCCTGGCCGTGCGCGCCGCAGGCGGCGAGGCGTCCTGGGGCATGCAGCTGCAGGCGCCGGGCGTGGTGGCGGGCCTTGCGCTCCTGATGTTCCTCATCGCCCTCAATTTTCTGGGCGTGTTCGAGATCGGCACATCGCTGCAGTCAGTGGGCTCAGGCGTGCGCGATTCAGGGCGGCGCGGCGCCTTCTTCACCGGCGTGCTGGCGGTGTTCGTCGCCGCCCCGTGCATCGCGCCCTTCATGGCGGGCGCGCTCGCCTATGCGCTCACCCAGCCGCCCCATGTGGCGCTGGCTGTGTTCGGGTTCCTCGGCGTGGGCCTGGCCCTGCCCTTCGTGATCGTGGCCTTTTATCCGGCTCTGCTGGGCTTTCTGCCCAAGCCCGGGGCCTGGATGATCCGCCTGCGTCAGGTGCTGGCCTTCCCGATGTTTGGCGCTGCGATCTGGCTGGTCTGGGTGCTGGCCGCCCAGACCGGACCCAATGGGGTTTTGTGGGCGCTGATCATGCTGCTGGCTGCTGGCTTCGCCAGCTGGGCCTTCTCCATGCGCGGCGTCACCGCGCGGGTGACCGCCATGGCCGCCGCCGTCCTCACCGCCGGCCTTCTGTACAACGCCGCCATCCAGCCAACGGTCTCGGCTGCGCCCTCCAGTACTGACGCCCGCTGGGCGGACTGGTCACCCGAAGCCGTGCAGGCCGCGCGCAGCGAGGGCCGGGCCGTGTTCGTGGACTTCACCGCGGCCTGGTGCGTCACCTGTCAGGTGAACAAGGTCGGCGCCCTGTCGGACCGTCAGGTGATCGACGCCTTCGCCGCCCATGACGTGGCGTTGTTTCGCGCCGATTTCACCAATCGCGACCGCCGCATCGCCGATACGCTGGCCCAGCATGGCGCCGCGGGCGTGCCGCTCTATCTGATGTATCCGGCCGGGGGCGGAACCCCCGACATACTGCCGCCATTACTGACCGGGACCATCGTCACGCGCGCCGTCGACCGCGCCGTGAGCCCATGACTGCAACCATCCCCCCAAAGCAGGAGACGAGCCTGATGAAGACCGCAGCCAACACAATCAGCGTGAACCGCCGCCATCTGGTGCTGGGCGCCAGCCTGTTCGCCGCGACGGCCCTGGCCATCGCCTCGTTCACCGGCATCGCCAAAGCCGATCCCTTCCCCGGCAATCCGGCCCCGGCCTTCACCGGCGCCACGGCTGCGGGCGAAACCGTCTCGCTGTCCGATTTCGCCGGCCAGACCGTCATCCTGGAATGGACCAATCATGACTGCCCGTTCGTGGTGAAGCACTATGACGGCGCCGTCATCCCCGGCCTCCAGGCCCGCGCCGCCGCCGAAGGCCATGTCTGGCTGCAGATCATCTCCTCCTTCCCGGGCACACAGGGCCATGTCAGCGCCGAGCGCGCCATCGAGCTCAATGACGAGCGCGGCGCGGCGCCCACCCATGTGATCCTCGACGAAAGCGGCGATATCGGCCGCGCCTATGAGGCGCGCACCACCCCGCACATGTTCATCATCGATGGCGAAGGCGTGATCCAGTATGCCGGCGCCATCGACGATCAGCCCAGCGCCAATCCGGCCTCGCTGGACGGCGCGCTGAACTATGTCAGCCAGGCCCTGGACGAGCTGGCCGCCGGCGAGCCGGTGTCTGTGCCCGAGACCCAGCCCTATGGCTGCTCGGTGAAATACGAAGGCGCGTAAGTTACCGCCTTTGCAGCCATGTGATCAGGCCCCGGCGCTCCTTGCGGCGCCGGGGCTTTTTCTTGTGTGCCCGGCGCCCTAATCTGCGCGCCAACACATGGATATCCGGCCTTATGGAGACGCCTGATGCGCGCCGCTCTTGTGACTTTCGCCTCACTGTTCGCGCTCGCCGCTTGCAGCCCGGACCCAGCAGACCAGACGCAACGCGCCAATGACGAAACGGCCTCCGCCTCTGTCCCGGCGCCGGGCCCCGCCGCGCCGGTCTATCCTGAAACCCGCAGCACCGATCAGCGCGACAGCTATCAGTCGGCATCGCTGGGACAGGTGGCCATCGCCGACCCCTATCGCTGGCTGGAAGCCGATGTGCGCGTCTCCGAGGAGGTCGCCGGCTGGGTGCGTGACCAGCAGGCGGTGACCAATGCCTATCTGGACGCCCTGCCGGGACGCGCGCGCATCGCTGAGCGGCTGGCCGAGCTGTGGAATTACGAGCGCTACGGCCTGCCGTCCGAGCGCGGCGGGCGGTATTTCTTCACCCGCAATGACGGGCTGCAGAACCAGTCTGTGCTGATGGTCCAGGAGGGCCTGGACGGCACGGCGCGCGCGCTGATCGATCCCAATACCTGGTCGGATGACGGCACCATTGCGATGGCCGGTTCGGTGGCCTCGCCGGACGGATCGCTTGTCGCCTATCTCATCCAGGAGGGCGGCTCGGACTGGCGCACCATCCGCGTCATCGATGTGGATAGCGGTGATGTGCTCGAAGACGAAATCCGCTGGGTGAAGTTCTCGCCGCTGAGCTGGGCCAAGGACGGTTCGGGCTTTTTCTATTCGCGCTATCCCGAGCCGGAGCGCGGCGAGGAATTCACCTCTCTCAACATGAACCAGGCGATCTACTTCCATGCCCTGGGGACAGATCAGAGCGAGGACCGGCTGATCATCGCCGATCCCGAGACGCCGGAAACCAGCTGGCGCGGATCGGTGAGTGATGACGGGCGCTATCTGATCATCAATTCCAGCCAGGGCACGGACGGCAATGGCGTCTGGATCCTTGATCTGGAGGCTGAAGAGGCCGGGCCGGTCGAGATTTTCGAGGGCTTCGCCAATAATCACAGCTATGTGGGCAATGTGGAGGAGACCTTCTTCTTCCGCACCGACCTCAACGCCCCCAACCAGCGCATCGTCGCGGTGGCGCTGTCCGATCCGGGCGCGCGCCGCGATATCATCGCCCATGGCGATCACCCCATCATCAGCGCCAGCCATGTCGGCGGCCATCTGATCGTCCAGGCCATGCGCGATGTGGCGAGCGCCGTGACAATCCACGATCTGGACGGCGCGCTGGTGCGCGAGGTGGAGCTGCCGGGCCTGGGTGTCGCCGCAGGCTTCAGCGGCAAGCCCGACAGCGCCGAGACTTTCTACAGCTTCTCCAGCTTCAACCAGCCCGGCGCCCTCTACCGCTATGACGTGGAGACCGGCGAGAGCAGCGCGTTCCGCGCGCCGGAGCTGACCTTCGATCCCGACGATTATGTCGTCTCACAGGTCTTTTTTGAGTCCACCGGCAATGTGCGCGTGCCCATGTTCATCGTGCACCATCGCGACGTGACCCCCGACGGTGCGCGCCCCACGCTGCTGTTCGGCTATGGCGGCTTCAACATCCCCATGCGTCCGGGCTTTGACGTGCGCCGCCTGCAATGGATGGAGATGGGCGGCGTGTTCGCGCTGGCCAATATCCGCGGCGGCTCGGAATACGGCCGCGACTGGCATGATGGCGGGCGCCTGGCCAATAAGCAGAATGTCTTTGACGACTTCATCAACGCCGCCGAGCACCTGATCGAGATGGGCTGGACCAGCCCGGACAATCTGGCCATCGAGGGCCGGTCCAATGGCGGGCTTCTGGTGGGCGCGGTGTCAAACCAGCGTCCCGACCTGTTCGCCGCCGGGCTGCCGGGCGTGGGCGTGATGGACATGCTGCGCTTTAATCAGTTCACCGCCGGACGGTTCTGGGTGTCCGATTATGGCAGCCCCCAGGACCCGGCCATGTTCGACGTGCTCTACGGCTACTCGCCGCTGCACACGATCCCAGAAGGCCGCGGCTATCCGGCCACCCTGATCACCACCGCCGACACCGATGACCGGGTGGTGCCGGGCCATTCGTTCAAGTTCGCGGCAGCCCTTCAGGCCGCCGACACGGGCGAGGCGCCGACCCTGATTCGCATCGAGACCAGCGCCGGCCATGGCGCGGGCACGCCGGTGTCCAAGCTGATCGAGGAAACCGCGGACAAATGGGCATTCATCGCCTGGCACACGGGTCTGGATATCCCCCGGCCGCGCGCCGGACAGTAGGACGCACCCGTCGTGGATCTGACACGCCTTGAGCAAGCCCATGATGCGGTGACGGCGATAAAGGGCGGACCGCGCGGCGCGGGCGCCTGGTTCACCGCCTATGCGCTGACGCCTGCCGCCAGCGGCGGTGCAGCGGACACTGCCGCCATGCAGGCCGTTCACCAGGAGCTGCGCAGCGCACTGGGCGGCATGCGCGCGCCAACAGGCGAGCTGCGCTGGATCTATGCCGCCCTGCTGGCCGGACATGGCAAGACGGCCAGCGGCTTTCTGAGACTGCGTGACGCGCTGAAGGCAGGCGAAAAGGCCGCTGGCGCGGGCAGGCTCTATGCCGGAGGCGCACGCGCGGCGCTGGTGCTGACACTCTCTGGCGCGGATTACGCACAGACGATCCGGCGCTTTTTCGCCATCCGGCAGGCGATCCGCCCGCCCTGGTGGCGGGCCGATCCGGCCATTACAGACCTGTTCGCCGCCTCCCACGCGGCGCGCGATGACAGCCCCGAACGCGTCAGCCGGGACCGGCAAGCCGCCCTGGCCGTCTTTGAGAACGCACGGGCGACGCGCGGGCTGAAGCACGAAGGCGCGCGGCTGTGTGCGCTCTACCAGCAAGCGGCTGGCGAGGTGCGCGACCGCTATCTGGCCCTTCGCGAGGCCGTGCGCGGTCACCGCAAGCTGCGCTATTCCGGTAATCGCCATATCTGGCTGGAATGGGCGGCCCAGGGCGTGACGCCCGCGGACCTGCCGGTCATCGAAGCGACTATGCAAGGGCTGGCCAAGGTCACGCAAACCGGCTCCGCCCGATTACGGCTGGCCCAGCTGATCTGGCTGGGTGGCCGCACGGATGGCCCGCTCGGCGCGGTCGCGGCCATGTCTGCGGTGATCGCGGCGCAGACCGCAGCCATCATCGCCGTGACAACGGCTACGACCGCCGTGGCGGCGAGCTCTGCCGGGCGGTAGGCGCTTGCACCCGGCCCGCACGCCGGGCCATGGTCTGGCCTGTTGAATCGATCCGGAGCGAGCGATGACTGACGCGCCTATCCCCGTCCCCGCCAGCTTTGCGCGCGCGCGCATCACGCCGGACCTCTATGCCGAAAAATACCGGCGCTCCAGCGAGAATCCGGACGGGTTCTGGCGCGAGGAGCTGGAGCGTATCGGCTGGATCAGGAAGCCCAAGGACATATCCGACGTCTCCTTTGCGCGCGAGGATTTGCACATTCGCTGGTTCGCTGACGGCGTGCTCAATGCCTGCTGGAACTGCGTCGACCGGCATTTGCCGGAGCGGGCGAACAAACCGGCTCTATTGTGGGAGGGCGACAACCCGGCGCGCCACCATGCCATCACCTACGCCCAGCTGTTCAACCATGTCTGCCGTTTCGCCAACGTGCTCAAAGAGATGGGCGTGAAGAAGGGCGACCGGGTCACGCTCTACATGCCGATGATCCCTGAAGCGGCCTACGCCATGCTGGCCTGCGCGCGCATTGGCGCGGTGCATTCGGTGGTGTTCGGCGGCTTCTCGCCCGACGCCCTGGCTGGACGCATCCGCGATTGCGACAGCGCGTTCGTGGTCACCGCCGATGAGGGCGTGCGCGGCGGCAAGCCAGTGCCGCTCAAAGCCAATGTGGACGCCGCGCTGGAGCAGGCGCCGGGCGTAAAAGCGGTGCTGTGCGTGCGCCATACCGGCACGGAGGTCGGCTGGGTGGAGGGGCGTGACCACTGGTATCACGCCCGCGCGCTGGAGGTGGACGCGCACTGCGAGCCCGAGCCGATGCAGGCCGAAGACCCGCTCTTTATCCTCTATACGTCGGGGTCCACGGGAAAGCCCAAGGGGGTCATGCACACCACCGGTGGGTACATGGTGTGGGCCTCCATGACCCATGACTACACTTTCGACCATCGCGAGGAGGATGTGTTCTGGTGCACCGCCGATGTCGGCTGGGTGACCGGGCACAGCTACATCGTCTACGGCCCGCTCGCCAATGGCGCCACCTCGCTGATGTTCGAGGGCGTGCCCACCTGGCCGGGACCGGACCGAATCTGGGAGGTGGTGGCCAAGCATAAAGTCACCGTCCTTTACACCGCGCCCACCGCGATCCGGGCGCTGATGCGCTTTGGCGATGAGCCGGTGCGCGCCCATGACCGCTCCTCGCTGCGGCTTCTGGGCAGTGTGGGCGAGCCGATCAATCCGGAAGCCTGGCGCTGGTATCATCAGGTCTGCGGCGAAGGGCGCTGCCCGGTGGTGGACACCTGGTGGCAGACCGAGACCGGCGGGCATCTGATCACGCCGCTCCCCGGCGCCCATGCCCTCAAACCCGGCGCGGCGAGTTTTCCCATGTTCGGGGTTCAGCCCGCTCTGGTGGACGCGGAAGGCAATCGCCTGCCTGACGAGGGCGCGCAGGAGGGCAATCTGGTGCTGCTGGGCTCCTGGCCGGGGCAGATGCGCACGGTGTATGGCGATCATCAGCGCTTCATCGACACCTATTTCAGCGCCTATCCGGGGATGTATTTCACCGGCGACGGGGCGCGGCGCGACGCGGACGGATACTGGTGGATCACCGGCCGGGTGGATGATGTGCTGAACATTTCCGGCCACCGGCTGGGCACCGCCGAGATCGAGAGCGCGCTGGTCGCCCATGACGCCGTCGCCGAAGCCGCCGTGGTCGGCTATCCCCACGATATCAAGGGCCAGGGCATATATTGCTACGTCACCCTCACCGCCGGGCGCGAGCCGGACGAGGCGCTGGAAACGGCCCTCAAAGACCAGGTGCGCAAGGAGATCGGCCCGGTGGCGAGCCCGGATGTGATCCAGTTCGCCCCCGGCCTGCCCAAAACCCGGTCAGGCAAGATCATGCGGCGCATTTTGAGAAAAATCGCCGAAGGCGAAACCGGATCGCTGGGCGACACCTCCACCCTCGCCGATCCCGGCGTGGTGGATAGTTTGATTGAGGGGCGCAAGGGCTGACGGGGAATATCCCCAGTTCTGGCGGGCGCTTTCTGGCCGCACCGGTTTGGCTTGAACCCGGCGCGCTGGCGCGGGATATCGGCGCGTATCCATAGCCACACAGCCAAAGCGAGCGCAGTCATGCAGTTCCTGCCCTACGCCATAGGGGTGTTTCTGCTCACGCCCTTCATCATCTGGGCGGGGCTCTACGCCGTCATGCCCGGCCCGAAATGGGGCGTCACCGACGCGCCGCTGACCGCCTCCCTCTTGTTGGTGTCGCTGCCGCTGGTCGCCTATCACAGCCTGGCGGGCCTGGCTTATGTGGCGAATTCCATGGCCGGGCGCTCGGGTGAGACCGCACCGGTCTGGGGCCCTGCGCGCCGGTTCAGCCAGGCGATGGCGCCGCTGACCCTTGTGCTCACCATCGCCGCATCGATGTGGATCATGCAGACCGGTGAGGGCGCAGCGTCTGTTGCCGGCGTGGCGCTGGTGGGTCTGGTGATGGCCGGCGTGCGCGTTGTGGCGCAGAGCGGCCGCCCCGTGAGCCATTGGCTCACCCGTCCGGCGGCGCTTTTGCTGGCGCCGCCGCGTCAGGCCGGGCGGCTCCTCCTGGCCGTACCCTTCATCGGGCAGATGCTGCGCGAGATTGCGCACGATCCCCACCGCGCCGGTCCCTGGGTGATGTTCAACCTGGCGCTGGCTCTGACCCTGCTGGTCTGGCTGTTCGGGTTTGGCGCGCTGGTGGTGCTGGCCATGCTCAGCATCCCGGCCGTGTTCTGCGCAATCTTGATGTTCTGCACCGAATAGGCGCCCGGACCGGCGAGAGCGGCCTCAGCTCTCCTCGTCATCATCCTCGTCAGGATCGCCGTGGGGATCGTAGACCAGCAGATCGCTGGGCTGGCAGTTGAGCTCGCGGCACAGCGCCTCCAGCGTGGAGAAGCGCACCGCCTTGGCCTTGCCGGTTTTCAGGATCGACAGATTGGCCATGGTGATGCCCACGCGGTCGCACAGCGCGGGGAGCGACATGCGCCGCTCCAGCAGCATACGGTCAAGGGTGACGCGGATGGGCATGGCTGTGTCCCCGCTCCCCTAGATCGTCAGCTTCTGTTCGTCGCGCAGGCGGGCACCCTCGCGGAACACTTCCGCCAGGACAAGGATCGCCAGCACCGAGAACCAGGCCGCCAGATTGAGGCTGAAATCAGGGATGACCCGCGCGCCGCTCTCCACCGGCGCCCGGCCGAGCAGCGTGATCACCAGCGCCAGCACGCCGTGAGCGGCGTAGTGCAGCAGCTGATAGACCGCAATGCCGATGGCGATGGCGCGCAGATGGCCGGCATTTTCCGGCACGAAGGGATCGCCCGCGCGCAGCGTCGCAAAGATCAGGCGCAGGCGGTGAACGATGAAGGTGAGCGCGGCCCAGGCGGCGATCGCCATGGGCAAGGCCACGACAAAGTCGCGCGCCAGCAACTGACGCAGCAGGCCCGGCAGCTCCGGCCCGAAGCCGAGCAGGCCGTAAATCCCGCTGAACACAATGAGCACGATGATCAGGCTGGCCAGGCCCAATACGCCCAGCAGCAGCACATACCCGATATCGAGCAGCCATTTCAGAATGGAGGCCAGCGACCCGGCGCCAAGCGTTCTCATGACTGCCCCTCCCCTCTTCTTCTTCAAACCCGGGCGACGAACGGGCTGTGGCCGGAAAGCGTCTGATCGAAATCCGCCGGGGAGGCGCGGTTCGTCTCAGAGCTTCCGGCCTTCAGCCGTCGCCATGCCCTCACGCGACCAGCGGTGCGATCGCGGCGGCCATTCCGGCGAACACGCCCGCCACCAGAGCCAGGTTGATAACCATGGCGAAGGCTGCGTGTCCTGCGGTGTTTCTGGTCCTGACCATCTCATACTCTCCTTGTGTTACGTGTCGACCAACTTTTTGCCCCGCCCGGTCATTGTTCCGCCGGGCTGTCGGCTTTATGAGGTGGGCGTTCCCGCTCGCCTCGAGACCCTATCTAGGACACATCGCATCGCTTGGCAACAAAAATATATCGAAATTCGATATTAATTTTCCGAAAGCCGATATGCCTTTTCAGCAGGACGGTTATGCATGAACGTCTTCATACGGACAGACTCGTGGGTGCTGGCAAGCCATAACCCCGGTAAAATCAAGGAGTTGGAGGCGCTTTTGGCGCCCCGCGGGCTCACCGTTCTGGGCGCCGGAGCCCTCGGTTTGCCCGAGCCGGAAGAAACTGAAAACAGCTTTTCCGGGAATGCGCGGCTGAAAGCCGAGGCCGCGGCGCACGCCTCTGGCCGGGTGTCGCTGGCCGATGATTCCGGTTTGTCGGTGGATGCGCTGGGCGGCGCGCCGGGCGTGTACTCGGCCCGCTGGGCCGGGCCGGACAAGGATTTCACCGCCGCCATGGAGCGCGTGCGCCGCGAGCTGGAGGCGAAGGGCGCGAAAGACTTTGGCGCGCGATTCGTCTGCGTGCTGGCGCTCGCCCATCCCGATGGCGAGACCCGGCTCTATGAGGGCGAGGTGCGCGGCACGCTCAGCTTCCCCCCGCGCGGCGAACACGGGTTTGGCTATGACCCGGTCTTTGTGCCCGAGGGCCATGAGCTGACCTTCGCCCAGATGGACGCGGCGGCCAAACGGGCCATGAGCCATCGCGCGCGCGCCTTCGCGGCCATGACCGCCGACGTGTTCGGCGCATGAGCCCTGCGCCGGTCAAGCTTGGCCTCTATATCCACTGGCCGTATTGCGCGCGCATCTGCCCCTATTGTGACTTCAACGTCTACAAGGCGGCGGGTGCCGATTCCGGCGCACTGACAGACGCCCTGCTGGCCGATCTCGATCACTGGCGCGCGCGCACCGGGCCCAGGCCGCTGGCCAGCATCCATTTCGGCGGCGGCACGCCCTCGCTCATGACCCCCGCCCAGATTGAGGCGGTGCTGACGCGCGCCGAGGCGCTGTGGGGCATCGCGCCGGGCGCCGAGATCGGGCTGGAAGCCAATCCCAAGGAAGCAGCCTCCTTCGCCGGGCTCGCCGGCGCCGGGATCAATCGATTGTCACTGGGCGTTCAGGCGCTCGATGACGCCAGCCTCGCCCGCCTCGGCCGTGATCACGACGCCAAAGGCGCCCTGCTTGCGCTGGAAGCCGCGCAGGCGCTGTTCGAGCGCCTGTCCATCGATCTCATCTATGCGCGCGAGGGGCAGAGCCCGGACAGCTGGGCGGCCGAGCTCTCCCGCGTACTGGCCATGGGGCTCGATCATCTCTCGCTCTACCAGCTGACCATTGAGCCCGGCACCGCCTTCGCCCGCCAGGCCGAGCGCGGACGCCTCACCCCGCCCGGCGATGACGACGCGGCGGACATGTATGCGTTGACGCAGGACCTGACCACCGCCGCCGGCCTGCCCGCCTATGAGATTTCCAATCACGCCCGCACCCGCGAAGACCATTCGGTGCATAACCGGCTCTACTGGGAGGGCGCCGACTGGATCGCCATCGGGCCGGGCGGCCACGGGCGGCTGGGGTCTCACGCCACCGGCGGGCGCCTCGCTACGGAAGCGGCGCTGAAACCCGCCGACTATATCGCGCGGGCCGCTTCGGGCGCCGCCCACGATGTGGAAACGCTGAGCGCGCGCGACGAGGCGGTGGAGCGCGTGCTGATGGGCATGCGGCTGGTGGAGGAGGGTCTGGATCTGGACGCGCTCAAGAGCCTCACCGGCTTTGACGTCGATTCCGATGGCCTGGCGCTGGCCCTGTCGCGTGGACAGGTGCGCCGTGACGGGCCCCGCCTCATCCTGACGCCGCAGGGCCGGATTTTCGCCGACGCCGTCGCCGGCGCGCTCGCGCCTTGAGCCGCCGCGTCTGAGCCCTTGCGTGGCCGCACGCGCCTGCATGCGCTATATCGCGCCGCGAAGGGACGTGATGAACAGGGATGACCGGGCATGCGGCTGGCGTTTTTTGGTGATGTGGTGGGCAAGTCCGGCCGCGACGGTCTGACCGAACACCTGCCCGGCCTGCGCCAGCGCTTGCAGCTCGATTTCGTGGTGGTCAACGCCGAGAACGCCGCGGGCGGGTTCGGCATCACCGAGCGCACCGCGATTGAGTTGTTTGATGCGGGCGCCGACGTGCTGACTCTGGGCAATCACTCCTGGGACCAGTCTGAAGCCCTCACCTATATCGAGCGCGAGCCGCGCCTGCTGCGTCCGGTCAATTATCCCGAAGGCGCCGCGCCGGGCCGGGGCTGCTCGCTCTACAGCCTGCCCGACGGGCGCCAGGTGCTGGTGATGAACGTGCTCCTGCGCCTGTTCATGCAGCCGCTGGACGACCCCTTCGCGGCGGTGGACCGCCAGCTCGCCGCCTGCCCGCTGGGCCGGGCCGCCGACGCCATCATCGTGGACATGCATGGCGAAGCGACGTCGGAGAAAATGGCGCTGGGTCATTATTGCGACGGCCGGGCCAGCCTGGTGGTCGGCACCCACACCCATGTGCCTACGGCCGATCACATGATCCTCAATGAGGGCACCGCCTACATGACCGATGCGGGCATGTGCGGCGATTATGATTCGGTGATCGGCATGGAGAAGACCGAGCCGGTGTCGCGCTTCGTCACCCATATGCGCTCATCCCGCTTCAGCCCCGCCAGCGGCGAAGCCACGATCAGCGGCGTGTTCGTCGAAACCGATCCGCGCACCGGGCTGGCGGTGCGCTGCGAGCCGCTGCGCATGGGCGGGCGGCTGAGCGAGGCTGTGCCCGTCGCCTGAGCAGGGCGTGGACGGGCCGCATTTCATCCGGTACACCCGACAGGCTTGGCGCACGGGCGCTGGTCGGGATCGAGGTCTGTGGTGAGACGGTCTTTGCTCGCTCTGGGGTGCGCCGCTGCGGCGCTGACGGCCGGGCTCGCCGAAGCCCGCCAGAGCAAG
>JAIUMW010000043.1 GCA_022565365.1 Oceanicaulis sp. | reverse complement strand
CGATCTCGATCCGGCCGGTAGACGGATCATAAAAGCGGAAGAGAAGGCGCAGCAGCGTCGACTTGCCCGCGCCCGACCGGCCGGCGAAGCCGACAAAGGCGCCGGCGGGAATGTCGAGATCGATATTGTCCACCGCCCGGTCGCGGCCGTCATGGGCGAAGCTGACATTGGTGAAACGCACCGCGCCGCCGGTGACTTTCAGGGCCGGCGCACCGGGCTGGTCGGCGACTTCGGGCTTCAGGCGCAGCACCTGGAACAGGCGTTCGAGATCAACGCTCGCCTGTTTGATCTCGCGATAGGCCCAGCCCAGAATATTGAGGGGCTGATAGACCTGCATGAGCATCAGGGTCAACGCCGCGATATCGCCGACTTGAAGGCGTCCCTGCAGCGTCATCCAGGCGCCCAGCAGCGCCACCGCGAGCAGGCCGCCATTCATGATCGCCGCCTGCGCCGCGTTCAGCGCCGCCAGGCTCTGCTCCGATTTCACGGCGGCGGTGGCGTACTGGCTTTTGGCCTCGTCAAACCGGCCCGCCTCGCGCGCCTCGGCGGCGAAGGCCTTGACCGTTTCGAAATTGGTCAGCGTGTCGACGGCGCGGGCGTTCACCTCGGTGTCGGCCTCATTCATCTGGCGGCGGATTTTCACCCGCCACTGGGTCATCTGATAGGTGACCAGCGCGTAGCCGAGCACGGCTGCGACGATGATCACCGAAAACTCCCAGCCATAGAGAAGGGCCGCGACGCTGGCGGCCAGCGCCAGCTCCACGATGGCGGGCAGGATGTTGAAGACCAGGAAGCGCAGCAGGAAATCGACGGCGTTGGCGCCGCGGTCGATCACCCGGTTCACCGCGCCCGTGCGCTTGGTCTGGTGATAGGTCAGCGACAGCGCCTGGACATGGGCGAAGCCCTGCACCGCCGTGAGGCGCTGTGCGTCGTGGGAAACCGGAGAAAACAGCGCGTCGCGCAGTTGCGGCGCGCCTGTGGCGGCAAAGCGCAGCGCGCCATAGGCGATGATCAGCGCCGCAGCCGCCGCAAAAGCGCCAGCCCCCGGCCCGCCATCCTCGCCCAACGCGCCGGTAAGCGTATTGATCCCTTCCCCGAACGCGACAGGGGCCGCAACCGAGAAGCCCTTGGCGACGAGGGTGATTGCGAAGGCCAGTCCCATGCGCCAGCGCCAGCGCGCCATCTGAGAGCTCGCCAATATTTTGAACAGGCGTCCGACCGCCTCGGAAAGGCGGCCTTCGGGCGCGGGTCCATCAAGGGGATCAGTCTGGGCGGGCGGGGACATTGAACCCTAATTAGGGCGTCCCATGCCCCGGCGCCAGCCATGAAGGACGGCTATCTGCCGTCCGGACCGTTTGTTTCAGGCGCGCGGAACACCTGGCCTGGGTAAATCAGGTCCGGATCGCGGATCTGCTCGCGATTGGCCTGGTAGATGACGGTGTACTGGACGCCGTCGCCATAAAGACGGCGCGCAATGCGCCACAGCGAATTGCCAGGCTGCACCACGACCCGTCCCGCCTCACGCGCCGCCAGCGCATCTTCGGCGCTCGCGCGCTCAAACGGCAGGGCGATGACGGCGGTGACGCGGCCGTCAGCATCGATCTGGTCGATCTGCAGGTTATAAACGCCCGGCGCGAAATCACGGCCCGCCTGGACACTCCAGCGGCCATTGGGTCCGGCGGTTGTCTGACCCACCGCCTGGCCGTCCGCGATCACACGCACCGTAGAGCCCGGCTCGGCGCGGCCGGAGAAGATCACCGAGCCGCTTTCATCATAGTCCACCGTTTCAAGGCTGAGCGGCCCCATGGAGACGCCGTCGAACGGGCTTTGCAGCACGCGGCTCGCCTCGCCCGGCCGGCCCAGCACCACCAGCGGCGTGCGGTCGCGGCTTTCGGGCACGGACACCACAACCACCTGGTCGGAGCGGATTTCCTGGCCGTCGGGCGTGACCATGATCAGCGACAGCTCCACCGATCCGGTGGGCAGCGGGCGGTCCACGATCATCACCCATTCGCCTGCGGCATCAATCTCGACCGACCCGATTTCCTGATCGCCGGACATCAGCGTCACGCGCGAGCCCGGCGCGCCGCGGCCGGCCAGCACGGCGGTGCCGCGCGGATCCACCCGCACAATGTCGAAGGTCGGCGCTGTCAGGGCCACCGGAGCGGGCTGCGACACAGCAAGAGCCGGGTCAGCGGGCGCAGGCGTTGGCGCCGGCGCAGGGCGCATCACGATGAAGGCCGCCGCCGCCGCGATGGCGGCGATGAACAGGACCGTGCAGATCACAAAGGTGCGCGTGGCGGCCATAGGGCGACTCCTGCCAGGGCGAAGGAAACTGACGACAAGCAAGGCTCGCGCCAACGCCGTCCAGTTGCTAATGCTGAACCTTCGGCGCGCGCATTTCAACGTACATGACATGACACGGTGCAGGGAGGATAAGGCGAAAATGCGGAGTATCTGCCTGTACTGTGGTTCAGGCGCAGGTCACGACCCGGCATTTGCCGCGATGGCGCGTGAGGCGGGGCGGGCTGTGGCCCGCGCCGGCCTGCGCCTGGTTTACGGCGGCGCGCAAAGCGGACTGATGGGCGAAGCGGCGCGCGCGGCGCTGGCTGAAGGCGGGCCGGTCCTGGGGGTGATCCCGGAATTCCTGATCCCGGTGGAGGGCGCCCAGGACGGTGTGGATCTGCGGATCACGGCCACGCTCGCCTCGCGCAAGGCGATGATGGCGGCTGAAGCCGCCGCCTTCCTGATCCTGCCAGGCGGCGCAGGCACGCTGGAAGAAGTCTTCGACATGATCGTCCAGCGCCAGCACGGCCTGCACATGAAGCCCGCCGCCTTTGTCGGCAGCGCGTTCTGGGCGCCGCTGGAAGTTTTGCTGGGCCAGGTGGCCGCAAGCGGCTTCACCGACGCGAACCTGCTCGACGCGCTGAGCTTCCATGCAGACCCGGCGGCGGCGCTGGCTGTGCTGAACCCTCAATAGCGCTGGCGGCGCCCGGTGAGAGCGCCGCCAGCCTTTGGGCCCGGGCATGCCGGACGGGCCGCGATGACCCTCCGGGATGTGGATGCAGGACCGGCCAGTCCTACCGCCACTGTTCTGACCGGCGGCAGATCAAGCGGCCACTGGTGTCGAACACACGCAGATCGGCGCGGAACCCGTAGGCTTCGACCGGCAGGGCCCCCGGGGCCGCACGGCGATCACCCGAACTGGCGATGATCGTGGTGCCAGGCTGGGCCGCCCAGGCATTGCGCCAGAAACCGGCCTGGTGGGGGCGAAGGCCGGTGGCGCCCACCATCACGCGCGACAGATTGGTCGGCCAGAAGTTATACGGCGAGAAATTGCCCGACTGGTCCACCAAAAGATCGCCATTGCCGCCATTCTGACGCACGACCAGTTCGAACGAACCGGCCAGTCGCGGCGCGGCATAGGCCTGCAACACACCATGGGAGCGTCCGGAGCCGACTTCCAGCAAGCACGGATCAGCGGACTGGGCGCTGGCGCCGCCCGCCAGGGCCAGCGCCGAGGCTGCGCCTGCGGCGAGCATCAGGGCGGATTTGAACTTGGATGCGGTCATGATCGATCTACTTCTTGATGATCGAGACCCGGCGGGGCCGGGACGGGCGCGGCATGCGCCCGTCCCTTGCCGCGGGCGGGGAACCAGAACCCGGTGCGGGTTTCGGCAATCCCCGTTAGTGGCTGCCCTGGATCACCAGAGCGACGTTGCCGTTGCCCGACTGGCGCACATTGGCGCGCTGGCCGGAGCCGACCTGGATCACGCCGAGCGAGTTGTTCGCACCGGTCTGATTGGTCGAGGCGCTGTGGCCATGGCCCATCTGGGCGACGCCCACCGTGTTGTTGCGGCCGGTCTGGATGGCGCCAGCGGCGTTGTAATTGCCTTCCTGGCCGATCACGGCGGTGTTGTTGCGGCCCAGCTGGTCAGCATAGGCGCTGTTGGCGTGGCCCGCCTGGCCCACCGTGACGCCATTGCGCGAACCGTCCTGGATGGTCTGGACATAATTGTAGGAACCGCGCTGATTGATGTAGAGCCGGTGCTGCGGGCCAACCTGGCGCGCCGACAGCTCATTGGCGTAGCCGGCCTGATTGATGTTGACGCGGTTGCGCTGCTGGGCTTCCGCCGCCGACACGGTACCGGCCAGCATGGTCAGGCTCAGGCCCGTGGCGAGAATGAATTTCTTGAACATGGTGCAGTCTCCTCTGGTTTCATCCCGGCGGCTCTGTCGCCCGCCAGTGATGAGGAGACTGAAGGATCGAGGGTGAACGCACACAGAGCGGCGCGTTCACCCGCCATTGGGCGAGATGAACGCGCCGTTCAGGGCACAATACCGTCAGCCCTTGGGGTCAAACACGTCCTCGATGCGCGCCTCGAACACCTCGGCGAGCTTGAAGGCGAGGCTGAGCGAGGGGTCGTGCTTGCCCGTCTCCACCGCGTTGATCGCCTGCCGGGACACGCCGACCCGCTCGCCAAGCTCGGCCTGGCTCCAGCGCCGCTCGGCGCGCAGCACATGGATCCGGTTCTTCATTTGAAGCGCCTCGACACGAAGGGCAGGACCACGCCCCAGACAGCCGCCATAGCCGGCAGGACGTACATCACCGAGATAGGCGGCGCGTCGGCCCAGCTTTCCAGGAAGCCCCAGGTGAGCGTGGCAAAGCTCACCACGCCTGCGGCGATCAGGAGCGATTCGGCATGGATGCGCGCCTGCACCTCGTCCATGGCCCGCAGGAAGATCACGAACTCGCGAAGGGCCAGCAATGCCGGAATCACGGGGATGAGGGCGAGAATCACCTTCACCGGGCCGGACGGATCGAAAGCCCTCAGCGCCATGGTGGCGCCGACCACAGCGAGGCTGTAGGCGATCATCAAAAAAAGGAACCGCACGGTGTAGCGTTTGGCCGCCGGGGTCATTGGACCACCTCCAGGAATGCGCGGAGCTCAGCCTCAAAAGCGGCGGGCTGATCCAGCATGATGAAGTGACGCGAGTCGCTCACAAGCGTGATGTCGACCCTCTGCAATCCAGCATACTGGGCCTCGAACATCGTGAGCAGCGCCTCTGCCGGGACCGGCGTGATGGCGCTGTGGGCGACCAGCACCCGCACCGGCGCGGCGACACCGTCCAGGCCTGGACGGAAATCACCGGACAGGGCCTCGGCCGCAGCCTGGGCGAACACGGCGCGATCTGACGCTTCCGCCCAGGCCAGCACGCGCGCCTGCGCCTCGGAAGAGGCCGCCTGGACCGGAAGCCCCTGCGCGGTCATCGCTGTGAAAGCCTCATCTGTGGCCGATTCCATCTGGGCGCGCATGACGGGGCCGAACGCTGCGGCCTGGCCAGGATCGGCCCCCGGGTTCATCAGCCCGGGAAAGAAGGGGGCGCTGTCGACAACGAGCACACCGGCGACCCGGCCGGGCGCGGCGGCGGCAGCCTGAAGGGCGATCTGGGCGCCGAGGCTGTGCCCGACCAGAACGGCGTTCTCGATGCCCTCACCCTCAAGCCAGGCGGCCAGGTCTGCAGATACCGCCTCCAGCAGCCGGTCCGCCGGAGCACCTGTTGCGGGAGAGCCGCCAAACCCGGCCAGAGTGACGAGCCGCGAGTGGGCGTGGGGAATCGCCCGCGCGGTGTCGGTCCAGACCTCACCCGGCGTGCCGAGACCGGGGATGAACACCACGGTCTGCCCGGCGGGCTCGCCTGCACGCTCGATCGAAAAGCGTTCGGAGGCGAGGGCTGTGGCGGGAAGCATGAGTGCGGCTGTCAGGCCGGCCAGCAGCAAAGCCGCCTTGGCTCCGAGGCGCGAGTTCGGTGACGCAGAGTGTTTTCTCATAGGAGAGCCTTTCAGGTTAGCTTGACCAAAAGTCACGCAAACCTGACATATGCGAACATGTCATGTTAACCTGACTTTTTATCAGGCTCACCTATCATCTAGGGAAAGAAAAATTAGCCGCGTCCGCGATAAGGCGCGACGCCCTGATCGGGGATCCACAAGCCCTTGGGCGCCTCGCCCCACTGGGCGAACACGTCGATGGGAATCCCGCCGCGCGGATACCAGTAGCCGCCAATGCGCAGCCATTTGGGCGACAGCGCGTCCACCAGGCGCTTGCCGATCATGGTGGTGCACGCTTCGTGGAAGGCGCCGTGATTGCGGAAGCTCTGGAAGAACAGCTTCAGCGATTTCGATTCCACGATCCACTGCGCGGGCGCGTAGTCGATCACGATATGGGCGAAATCGGGCTGGCCGGTCACCGGGCAGATCGAGGTGAATTCCGGGCACACGAACCGGATCAGGTAATCGCTGTCCTGCGCCGGGTTCTCCACCCGCTCCAGCACCGCGTCCTCAGGACGTTGCGGCGCCGCGCCGGTCGAGCCCAGCTGTTCAAGTTTTTCGTATCGTGCATCGGTCATGACGCGGCATTTAGCGCCGGCAGAGCGGATCGGCAATGGCGCGCGCGCCGCTGCGCCCCTATGTTTGCACCGCACGCCTTGCTGCGATCTCCTTTCTGGCCAGCACAGCATGTCCGACGCCCTCGCCATCCTGCCTGTTGTGACGCTGCTGGCGGTGGGGTTGGCGTGCATCCTGATCGCGCGCGCCGTGAAGCTGTCGCCCATCGTGGCCTTTATTGCGGCGGGCGTACTGATCGGTCCCAACGCGCTGGGCCTGGCGCCGCTGAATGACACCACATCCCTGCTGGCCCAGCTGGGCGTGGCGTTCCTTCTGTTCGAGATCGGGCTGGGCTTTTCCACCCGGACAATCCGCGAGAGCGGGCGCGACCTGGCGGTGCTGGGTCCCTTGCAGATGGTCATCTGCGGCGCCGGATTTACATTTGCCGCGCGCTTCTTCGGGCTGGACTGGCCGGTGGCGCTGCTGATCGGGCTGGGGGCGGGCATCTCGGCCACCGCCGTGGTCACCGCCACGCTGGCCGAGCGCGGCATCGCCACCTGTCCGCTGGGCCGCTCCTCCACCGCGCTTCTGGTGTTTCAGGATGTGGCGGGCATTTTCCTGCTGGTCTTCGCCGTGTCGCTGGACGGATCGGGGCCGCTGGGGCTGGCGCTGGCCGAAGCCGCCGCCAAGGCCTTCGCCGCCGCCGCCGCCGCCGTGCTGATCGGACGCTTCGCCGCCCGCCCCGCCCTCGCCCTTCTGGCGCGCACCAATATGGCCGAAGTGGTCACCGCCGCAGCCCTGCTGCTGGTGCTCGCCACCGCGGCCGCCACCGGGGCGCTGGGACTTTCGCTGACGCTGGGCGCGTTTCTGGCGGGCGTGATCGTGGCAGAGACGCCCTACCGAACGGTGGTGAAGACCGAGGCCCGGCCGTTCGGCGCGCTGCTGCTCGGCTTCTTCTTCATCACCGTGGGCATGGGACTCGACTGGCGCGATATCGCCGCCCAGGCGCCCTGGATCGCGCTGGCCATCGCCGCGCTGATTGTGGGCAAGACCATCCTCACCTTCTTCGCCGCCCTCGCCTCAGGCTGGAGCCGTCCGGGCGCCGCCCAGCTCGCCTTCGTCACCGCACAAGGGTCGGAGTTCGGACTGGTCCTGCTCGCATTGCCCGGCGTCGCCAGCGCGCTGGGTCCGCAGGCGGCGGGCATTCTGGTGGCGGCCAGCGCTCTGTCCCTCGCCCTCACCCCGGCCTGGACGGCGCTGGGCATGAAGCTCGCCCGGCATCTGGCAAAATCCAGAGCCGCCCCGTCGACCCCGTCCGCCGATCCCGATGCGCAGCGGCCGATCCTGGTCTTCGCCGCCACGCCGTCGGGGCGCATGGCCATGGATGCGCTCACCCGCTTCGATATTCCCTTTGTGGCGGTGGATTTTGACGCCGAACGTTTCCTGGCCGCGACGGCGGACGGCTATGACATGACGTTCGGCGATCCCAGCGATGTGCGCCTGATGACCGCCGTGGGCGTCACCCGCGCCCGGGCGCTGGTGCTGGGCCAGTCGCGCTATGAGATTTCCAAAGAGATCACGCCCTATATCAACGCGACCTTCCCTGACCTGCAGCGCATCGTGGCGGTGCGCAGCCCTGAGGAGAAGACAGCCCACGAGGCGCTGGGCATGATCGCCGTCATCACCCACGGCCAGCCCGAAGGCGTGGATTTCGCCGTGGCGGTCCTGCGCTTCGCCGGCGTTGAGGAAGCCGCCATCGCCCGCTGGCTCGCCGAGGTGCACGAGGCGCATTCCGGCGCCCGTCCGTCACCCTTGCCGGCTACAACAGCCCCAGCGCCTTGAAGCTGGCCGTGCGCTCGCGCCCGACCACGATATGGTCGTGGACCACGATATCGAACGGCTTGCCGGCCTCGCAGATGCGCCTGGTCATCTCGATATCGGCGCGCGAGGGCGTGGGATCGCCGCTGGGATGGTTGTGGACCAGGATGATCGCGCTGGAATCCAGCGACAGCGCCCGTTTGACGATCTCGCGCGGATAGACCGGGGCGTGATCCACCGTCCCGCGCGCCTGGAACTCGTCGGCCACCAGCCGGTTCTTCTTGTCCAGGAACAACACCCGGAACTCCTCGGTCGGCGCATGGGCCAGAGCCGCGCGCAGATAATCCAGCAGCGCCGACCAGGATGAGATGACGGGGCGCCCCGTCACCTGCTCGCGCGCCATGCGCACCGCCAGCACCTGGATGAGTTTGAGATCCAGCGCCGTCTTCTCAGACACGCCGCGCACCTCGGTCAGTTGCTCGACGCGAGCCGCGCACACCCGCGCCGTATCGCCAAAGCGCGTCAGCAAGGCCTTGGCCAGCGGCTTCACATCGCGGCGCGGGATGGAGCGGAACAGGGCCAGCTCCAACAGCTCGTAATCGGCCAGCCCCTCCCCGCCCGTCTCGGCGAAGCGTGCGCGCAGCCGGTCGCGATGGCCGTGATAATGCGGCTCCGCCTGCGCCCCGGGCTTTCGATCAGACTTGGGTTCAGACACGCTCATGACGCTGCACGCCAGCCTCGCTCGGGATTCGCCTGCCACGATGCTAGCGCCAGCCCGCCTCGCCCGCCAGACGAATCGCGCGCTCCCGCCATAACCGCCCGCCCCTCTTGGCTTGGCCCCCCGGGGCGGCTATCGAATGAGACAAGGCGGGCGTGGCGGAACTGGTAGACGCACCGGACTTAAAATCCGTTGGAGGGCAACCTCCGTGCCGGTTCGATTCCGGCCGCCCGCACCAGATTTCCTGTGCTCACGCCCTCCGGGCGTTCGCTCCTCGCTAAAGCTGCGCGCGCGCGGTCGCGCTCTCGCCTCGGCGAAGCCGGGGCTTCGCTCCGGCGTAGCCGGGTGCGAACCCGGACGGGCTCGGGTTTTGTTGGGTTCACGTCTTCTGGCGGCTCATCTGGCTCTTGCCATCCGGCTCTTTTTATGGTGCAATTGCACCACATAAGGTGCATATGTGAGCGATCCTGAGCAGATACCGAAAATCCCGCTCGTGTTCTACCGAACGGCTGCCGGGAATGAGCCGGTGCGGGACTGGTTGAAAGAGATGAACCGCGATGACCGGCTGGCGATCGGCGCCGACCTTCAGCGCGTCCAGTACCGCTGGCCGGTGGGCATGCCGCTCTGCCGGGCGATGAAGGATGGGCTCTGGGAGGTGCGCACACACCTGCCGAGCCGAACGATATCCCGGGTGCTGTTGTGCTTCCATGAGGGCGTGATTGTCGCGCTGCATGGCTTTATCAAGAAGACCCGGACGACGCCGGACGAAGACATGGCGCTGGCGCGCCAGCGCAAGAAAGAGGTCGAACATGGCTAACAGGCATATCGGGTCGGGCATTGACGACTTCCTCGAAGAGGAAGGCGTCCGCGACGCATTCCAGGCGCGGGCCGTCAAGGAGGTCATCGCCTGGCAGCTGGCGCAGGCGATGAAGGAGCGCAATCTCAGCAAGCGGCAACTGGCGGCCCTGATGAAGACCAGCCGCACCCAGGTCGACCGCGTGCTCGACCCGGAAAACGGCAATGTGACTATCGAGACCCTGCAGCGCGCCGCCGATTTCGTCGGCCGCAAGGTCGAGGTTCAGCTGGTCACCCGCTGAACCGCCCCCGCCCGTAGCCTGCTTGTGCGCATCGCCCTAGAATGCACGCTCCCGCCTTGCCGGAGCCTTGCTGCATGAGTGAGTTTCGCATCCTGCCGCCGCAACTGGACGCCGACGCCAATGCGGTCCGGTTCGCGTTTGACTGTCCGCGTTTCGGGCGGTTTGAGGAGACCGTGCGCTTTGCGCCCCATGCCCGCATGGACGCTATTGAGGAGCCGGTGCGCAGCGGCCTCCTCACCCTGGCGGCGGTCCTGATCGGGACGAGCTATTACAAGGCGGCGCCTTCTGGCCGCGTAAGCGTTGAGACGCCCCTGACCCGCGCCGCGCGCCGGCTGGCCGAGCTGGCCTACGGGCCGGGGCTGGGCGAGTTTTATGTGCGCAATCACCTGCCCTACCCGCCCGCGCTGGAGATCGCCGGGCCGCAGGCGCTGGACGCGGCCTCGCCGGTGCGAATCGCGCCCGAGCGCCCCCGCGCCGCGTGCGCCTTTGGCGGCGGCAAGGACAGCCATGTGGCGCGCGCCATTCTGGATGCAGCGGGGGCGGTCAGCGAGCCGGTCAGCGTGATCCTGTCGCCGCGCGTCGGCGAGCGCCTGCAATCCATGACCGATGCGCCGCTGACCCTGATGACGCGCGTCATTGATCCCCGCCTCATCACCCTGTCGCGCACGGGCGAGGCGCTGAACGGCCATATCCCGATCACCGGGATCAATTCCTGCCTGCTGGCGCTGCACGCGGCGGCCTGCGGTCAGGACTGGGTGGTGTTCGCCAATGAGCGCGCCGCCAGCGAGCCGACCATGCAGGCCGGCTGCCATCCGGTGAGCCATCAGTTCTCCAAATCGCTGGAGTTCGAGGACGCGCTGCGCGCCGCCTTCGCCGCCGCCGGGGCGGGCCTCGATTATTTCTCCGTCCTGCGTCCGGTGAGCGAGCTGTGGACCGCGCACTATCTCGCCCGCCGCGCGCCGGCGGCGCTGGACGTATTCGCCAGCTGCAACCGCAATTTTGTCTTCGCCGGTGAGGCGGTGCTGGCCGACGGCCAGCGCTGGTGCGGGAAATGCTCCAAATGCGTCTATACCGGCGTGCTCATGGCCTGCTGGCTCACGCCTGAGCGTCATGAGGACGTGTTCCAGAGCCGCCCGCTGCATGATCCGGCCAATCTGGATCACGCCCTCGACATCGCCGGTCTCACCGGCGCCAAGCCCTGGGAGTGCGTCGGCGAGGCGCGCGAGGTGGCCGCCGCCCTGCATCACCTGGCCAGCGACCCGGCCTGGGCCGATGCCCCGGTCATCGCCGGGGTGAATGACCAGCTCGGCCAGCGCTGGGACCTCGCAGAGCTCGCCGCCACGTTCGCCGGCGCCCTTGACGCGCGCAGCGTGCACCGCATGCCCCCCCGGATCGCTGCAGTTCTCCAAACTTAATGTTTCGTCATGTTCCGCGCCTTGCCACGGCGCCCGGCGCAGTCAAACTTGATCCAGGATACTGATATTGCCCGTCCTTGGCGGCCCGGAGCCCGCGCCCTCATGACTCAGCTCGACGCATCGCGCGACGCGGACGCGCCGGCCGGGCGCGCATGGACGGCGCTGATCGTGCTGGGCGTGGTGTATCTGATCAATTTCATGGACCGGCAGCTGTTTGCGGTGCTGCAGGAAGATATCCGCGCCGATCTCGGCCTCAACGACACCCAGCTTGCGCTGCTGGGCGGCACCATGTTCGCGGTGTTCTACGCCACGCTGGGCCTGCCCTTGGCATGGCTCGCCGACCGCACCAACCGGGTGCGCCTTATTGCGGCGTGCTGCGTGGTGTGGAGCGCCTTCACCGCCCTGTCCGGCCTGGCCGCCGGCTTCTGGCAGATGGCGCTGGCGCGAATCGGCGTGGCCTCAGGTGAAGCGGGCGGCGTAGCGCCGTCCTACGCTGTCATCTCCGATTATTTCCCGGCGGGGCGCAGGGGCCTGGCCATCGGGCTGTTCTCTATCGGCGCGCCGCTGGGCATCGCGGCCGGATCAGCGCTGGGCGCCCTGATCGCAGCGGCGCTGGGCTGGCGCTGGGCGTTCATGCTGCTGGCGCGGCCGGGCCTGGGCGCCGCACTGGCGCTGGTGCTGCTGGTGCGCGAGCCCCGGCGCGGGCGCCTTGATCCGGCGGTGGAGGCGATCTCTATCCCGCGCCCGTTCGACGCCGCGCGCGCTATCCTCGCCTCCCCCACCCTCATCCTGCTGACACTGGGCGCAGCGGCGACCTCGTTTGCCGGCTACGGAATGTATCAGTGGCTGCCCTCCTTCCTGATCCGCAGCCAGGGGCTGGTCATGGCCGAGATCGGCCAGTTCCTGGCGCCGCTTTTCCTGTTGGGCGTGCTGGGCGCTATTGGCGGCGGCTGGCTGGCCGACCGGTTCGGGCGCACCCATCCGGCGGCCTATGCCCTTATCCCCGCAGTCACCGTGCTGGCCATGGCGCCCTTCTTCCTGGCCGCGCTGATGGCGGACAGCGGGTATGCATCCCTTGTCCTGCTCGCCGTGCCGATCAGCCTGGCCTATGCCTGGCTCGGACCGGGACTGGCGGCGGTTCAGACATTGTCACGGCCCGAACACCGCGCCACCACGGCGGCGATCATTGCGTTCTTCAACAATCTCATCGGCATCGGCCTCGGCCCGCTGGCCATTGGCGCGGTGTCTGATTTTCTCAAAAACCATATGAGCGAGGGCGACGCGCTGCGCTATGCGCTGATGGCGGGGGTGGCGATGTTCCTCATCGCGTCCGGCCTGTTCTTCGCCGCCGCCGCCACCATGCGCCGCGAAGTCCCGGCCCTCGCGAAAGCCTGACCCCGGACTTGCCCGCCGGGCGCGCCCGGCGTATCCCCCGCCCATGCTCCCAACCAGTCAGCGCGGCGAGGCGTCATGATCCCCCGCTATACCCGTCCTGAAATGGCCGCCATCTGGTCGCCCGAAACCCGCTACCGCATCTGGTTCGAGATCGAGGCCCACGCCACCGACAAGCTGGCCGAGCTGGGCGTCGTCCCGGCGTCGGCCGCCAAAGCCGTGTGGAAAGCCAGGGACATGGAGTTCGACATCGCGCGCATCGACGAGATCGAGCGCGAGGTGAAGCATGACGTCATCGCCTTCCTGACCCATCTGGCCGAACTCGTCGGCGAGGAGGCGCGTTTCGTTCATCAGGGCCTGACCAGTTCAGATGTGCTCGACACCTGCCTGGCCGTCCAGCTGACGCGCAGCGCGGATCTGCTGCTGGCGGGCATGGACCGGGTGCTCGCGGCGCTCAAAGCGCGCGCGCTGGAGCACAAGACGACGATCTGCATCGGGCGCAGCCACGGCATCCATGCCGAGCCCACCACGATGGGCCTGAAATTCGCGCGCTTTCATGCCGAGTTCGCCCGCAACCGGGCGCGGCTGGAAACCGCACGGCGCGAGATCGCGACCTGCGCCATCTCCGGCGCGGTGGGCACCTTCGCCAATGTGGACCCGGCGGTGGAGGCCCATGTGGCAGAGCAACTGGGTCTCGAGATCGAGCCCATCTCAACCCAGGTGATCCCGCGCGACCGCCATGCGGCCTTCTTCGCGGCGCTGGGCCTGATCGCCTCGGCGATTGAAAACCTGTCGGTGGAGGTGCGCCATCTCCAGCGCTCCGAAGTGCGCGAGGCGCAGGAATATTTCTCGCCCGGGCAAAAAGGCTCCTCGGCCATGCCCCACAAGCGCAATCCGATCCTGACCGAAAACCTCACCGGCCTCGCCCGGCTGGTGCGCTCAGCCGTGACGCCCGCCATGGAGAATGTCGCCCTGTGGCACGAGCGCGACATCTCCCATTCCAGCGTGGAGCGCGGGATCGGGCCGGACGCCTGCGTTCATCTCGATTTCGCCCTGCACCGCACCGCCTCCATGATCGAAGGCCTGATCGTGCACGCCGACCGCTGCAAAGAGAATCTCGACGCCTTTGGCGGCATCCACAATTCCCAGCGCGTTCTGCTCGCCCTCACCCAGGCCGGCGCCGCGCGCGAAGAAGCTTACCGCCTGGTCCAGCGCAACGGCATGAAGACCTGGGATGAAGGCGGACAGCTGATCGACCATCTCAAGGCCGATTCCGACGTGATGGCGCTGCTGGGCGCGAGCGGTATTGAAGCCTGCTTTGATGACGCCTGGCATCTGCGCCATGTGGATGTGATTTTCGAGCGGGTGTTCGGCGTTTAAAGCGCCTTCGCCTCGCCGGCCACCAGCGGCACGAAGCGCACGTCGAACAGGGCCTCTTCGCTGATCGTCCCGGCCTCGGCGCGCCGGTAGCGCATCAGGGTCTGGACCGCGCCGTTCTGCACCGGCGCCACGCAGATTCCGCCGGGCTTGAGCTGGTCCAGGAGAGCGTCCGGGCGCTCCGAGGCGCCCGCCGTGATCATGATGCGGTCAAACGGCGCCTGTTCGGGCCAGCCCTTGGTGCCGTCACCCGTGCGCTGGACGATGGTGGTCAGGCGCAGGGCGGCGAACCGCTCGCCCGCCTCGCGCGCCAGCGTACGGTAGCGCTCGATGGTGTAGACCCGGCGCGCGAGGCGCGCCAGCACGGCGGCCTGGTAGCCCGAGCCGGTACCGATCTCCAGCACCTTGCAGCGGTCATCCACCTGCAGCGCCTCGGTCATCGCCGCCACCACGAAGGGCTGGGAGATGGTCTGGCCGCAATCAATGGGAAGCGCCCGGTTCTCATAGGCCTGATCGGCGAAGCCTTCAGGCACGAACAGGGCGCGCGGCGTGCGCTCCATCGCGGCTAGCACCCGCTTGTCGGAAATCCCGGCCGAGCGCAGCGCCATCACCAGCTGGATCAGGCGGGTGTCCGGCCCGGCGCTCATGCCAGCGCTTTCGCCAGCCGGGCGCGGGTGTCGTGGTGGGTGAGGTCCAGATGCAGCGGCGTGATGGAGATGCGCCCCTCATAGACGGCCCGCAGATCGGTCCCCACGGCGGGGTCGGATTTCTTGCCCGTAAAGCCCATCCAGAAATATTCCCGGCCGCGCAGATCCATGCGCTTTTCAGCGTGGACCACGTTGTGGTCGCGCATGCCCTGCACCGTCACTTCCACGCCCGCCACATCGTCGGGCGCGCGGTCGGGGAAGTTGACATTCATCAGCACGTCCTGGCTCCAGGTGGAGCTGAAGAGCTTCTGCAGGATGCCCGGCCCGTGCTGGCGCGCCGTCTCCCACTGGATCGCGGCCTTGCCGGAAAACCCGTAGGCCTGGGACAGCGCGATGGAGGTGATGCCGAACTGGATGCCCTGCATGGCGCCGGCCACCGTGCCGGAAAACGTCACGTCCTCGGCGATGTTCTGGCATGAATTGACGCCCGACAGGAGGAGGTCCGGCGTCTTGCCCGCCATGATGTTCTGCACCGCCATATGGACGCAATCGGTGGGCGTGCCCGACACCGCAAAGCGCCGCTCGCCCAGCTGCTGCACGCGCAGCGGCGCGGTCAGGGTCAGCGCCCGGCTCATGCCCGACTGCTCGCCCTCGGGCGCCACGATCCAGACATCGTCTGACAGGCTACGCGCGATGTCTTCGAGCACCGCCAGGCCCGGCGCATGCACGCCGTCATCATTGACCAGCAGAATGCGCGGATTGTCAGGGATCATGTTCACGGCCTGATGACCTCCACGCCGCCCATCCAGGGGCGCAGGGCCGCGGGGATGGTGACCGAGCCGTCGGCGTTCTGGTGGTTTTCCAGGATCGCCACCAGCGCCCGGCCCACAGCCACGCCCGAGCCGTTCAGGGTGTGGAGAAACTCCGGCTTCTTCTCGCCCTCGCGGCGGAAGCGCGCGTTCATGCGCCGCGCCTGGAAGTCGCCGCAGTTGGAGCAGGAGCTGATCTCGCGATAGGTTTTCTGGCTCGGCAGCCAGACTTCGAGGTCATAGGTCTTGCGCGCCGCAAACCCCATATCGCCCGCGCACAGCGCCATCACCCGGTAGGGCAGCTCCAGCGCTCGCAAAATCCCTTCGGCGCACCCGGTCATGCGTTCCAGCTCCTCGTCCGACTGCTCCGGCGTGACGATGGAGACCAGCTCCACCTTGTGGAACTGGTGCATGCGGATGAGGCCGCGCGTATCACGCCCCGCCGACCCGGCCTCGGAGCGGAAGCAGGGGGTGAGCGCGGTCAGGCGCAGCGGGAAATCACCCTCCGCGTGGATGGCGTCGCGCACGAGGTTTGTGAGCGGCACTTCGGCGGTGGGGATGAGCCAGAAATCATTCGTGGTGCGGAACTG
>JAIUMW010000042.1 GCA_022565365.1 Oceanicaulis sp. | reverse complement strand
TGCCAAGGCAAGCCGGGGCGGGCGGTGCGCATTCACGCCTGCGTGAAGTCTCGCCCGGCGCGCCAGAGCCGTTTAGGATGAGGGTCATGACTGAAGAGATGAGTCGCGCGCTGACCGCCGCCGAGCGGATTTGCCGGAGCCGGGGCCTGGCCCTGACGCCCGTGCGCAAGCGTGTGCTGGAGTTATTGCTGGAGGCCAATGCGCCGGTGAAGGCGTATGACTTGCTGGCCGCGCTCAAGCCCGGCGCGGCGGCCCAGCCGCCGACCATATATCGCGCGCTGGATTTCCTGACCCGGGCGGGCCTGGTTCACCGGGTCGAGGCGCTCAACGCCTATACCGCCTGCGTCCATGCCGGCGGGCGCGGCACGGCGGAGCTTTATGTGTGCGAGGCCTGCGGTATGGTCGAGGAGCGCCACCGTAAGGAGGCCGGCTCTGACGGGCCGGGCGGGTTCCAGGTGAACCGGTCGGTGATCGAGCATTACGGGCGCTGCGCGGCCTGCGCCGTGGTCAGCCAGAACGCCTGAGCGGGAGGCGCGCATGATCACGCTGTGGCGGGGCAACGCCAATGCCTGGGAATGCGACGAGCTGGGCCATCTCAATGTGCGCTTCTATCTCGCCAAGGCGTGGGAGGCGGTGGAGGCGCTGTCCGAGACGCTGGGCATGCGCGCCGCCTTTCAGCCCGGCGCCACGGCGACGCTGATCGCGCGTGAGATCGATATCCGCTTTCTGGCCGAGGTGCGGCCCGGCGCGCCTCTGGCGATCCATGGCGTGATCACCGGGTTTGACGAGGCCAGCCTCACCGCCGTGCTGGTGGTCGAGCACGCCGCGCTGGCGCGCACGGCGGCGACGCTGCGCCTGCGCCTCGATCACGCCGATCCATTGACGGCGCGCCCCTTTCCCTGGAGCGCGCGCACCCGGGCGCAGATTGAAACCCTCATAGGCGACCCGCCGGCCGAGAGCGCGCCGCGCTCCCTGTCCAAAACTGCGCCCGTATCAGACGTCTCGCTGGCGCGCGCCGATGCCCTGGGCCTGCAGGAGATCGGGCGCGGGCGCATCAACCCCCAGGACGCCGACCGGTTCGGTCGCATGCGGCCCGAGTTTTTGCTGGGAAAGGCGTCCGGCAGCGTGGTCCATCTCAACGGCGGTTTTCCCGAACAGTGGGAGGCCTACCGCACCGGGGCGGCGCTGGACGTGGCCAGTGCGCTGCTGGAAGCGCGCCTTGTCATGCGCCACTGGCCGGTGGCGGGCGAAGGTTATGTCATTCGTTCGGGCCTGGCCGGCGCCAACCGCAATGTGCGTCATCTCGTGCACTGGGTCTGCGACCCGGTCAGTGGCGCGGCGCTGTGGAGCATGGAGGGCGTGGGCGCCCTGCTGGATCTGGAGACGCGACGCCTCAGGCCCGTCGAGCCGGACGCGCTGGAATCCCTGCAGGCCAAAGCGGTCAGCGGGTTGGCGGTTTAAGCGGCGGCGCGGGCCTTGCCGGGCGCGCGGGCGTACAGGCCGCGATGACCCTCCACAGGACGCAGGGCGTCGCACAGCCCGATCACGGTCTCCGAGGCCCCGAGGATCAGATAGCCGTCATCGGCCAGTTGGGCGGCGAGCCGGTTGAGAATTTGCGTCTTGGTCTCGATATCGAAATAAATCAGGACATTGCGGCAGAAAATCACGTCCATCCGCCCCAGACGCGAGAAGTCGTCGAGCAGGTTGGACTGTTCGAACCGCACCATCTGGCGCAAATGCGCCTTTACGCGCCAGGCGTCGCCGGCCGGGTCGAAATGCTTGACCAGGCGCTGGATCGCCAGACCGCGTTGGACCTCGAACTGGCTGTAGAGCGCGGCCTTGGCCTTCTCCAGCACCGCCCCGCTCATGTCGGTGGCGAGAATCTCGGCTTTCGGACCGCCCGCCTCGTCCAGCAGCATGGCCAGCGAATAGGGCTCCTGTCCCGACGAGGCCGCCGCGCACCAGATTTTCAGCGTCCGGCCAGCGCGCGCCGTCTTGAGGGCCGGCGCGACCACGTTCTCGAACAGCTCGAACGGCGTTTTGTCGCGAAAGAAGAACGTTTCGTGGGTGACCAGCGCCTCGCACACATCAGTGAGAATCGCCTTGTCGCCGCGCATCATGGCGTCGACCAGCGGCTCGATCGCGGAAAATCCCGACCGGCGCGCCAGCGGTCCGAGCCGACTTTCAACCAGATAGGCCTTCTCCGGTCCGAGCACGAGCCCGGTGCGCGCGCGCACCTCGCGGCACAGATACTCAAACTTGCTGGGCGCCAACTGGCTCATGGCTATCCTCTCATTCGGCGGGCGATTTCCGGCCCGATTTCGCTCAATGGCAGGATCATGTCAGCCAATCCGACCTCGGCGACCGCGCCAGGCATGCCCCACACCACGCTGCTGGGCTGATCTTGTACGATCACCTGGGCGCCTGCCGCGCGCAGTTGGCGCACACCTTCGCGTCCGTCCGAGCCCATGCCGGTAAGGATGATGGCGAGCACATCGCGCGCGCCTGTCTCGGCCAGACTCATGAACAGGGGATCGACTGCAGGACGGCAGTAATTCACTTGCGGGCCCTCGTTCAGAGCCGCGACCAGACCGCCCTGGCCCGCGCGCACTGTCATATGAAACCCGCCCGGCGCCAGATAGATCCGGCCCGGCTTGATGTCTTCGCCATCCACCGCCTCGGCGGCGGGCAGTCCCAGCCGTGAGAGGTGCTCGGCCAGAATGGCGGTGAACAGGCGCGGCATGTGCTGGATGATCAGGATGGGCGCCCGCGTGTCGCGGGGCAGGGCGCTCACCACTTCACGCAGGGCCTGGGGCCCGCCGGTCGATGCGCCGATGGCGATGACCGAGGGGCGCACAGCCGCGGCGCGCGCGGCGGGGCGCGGCGGGGCGGCCGTGATGCGCGGCGGCGGGTTCAGGCGCGGAGAAAGGGCGACCAGCTTCTGCAGCAACTCCACCCGATACGCCTCGGCGCCGCCGAGTTGTCCGGCCTCGGGCTTGGCGGCGTAATCTGCGGCGCCCAGCGACAGGGCCTTCACCGTCACCTCCGCACCCTGACGTGTCAGGGTGGAGGCCATCACCACACGCGCCTTCGGGGCGGCCTTGAGGATCAGCGGCAGCGCGGTGAGCCCGTCCATGCGTGGCATTTCCACGTCCAGCACGACCAGATCAGGCTGCAGCTCTGCGGCGCGGCGCAGGCCCTGCTCGCCATCGGGGCAGGTCGCGGCCAGATCCAGCCGGGGGTCGGCCTCGATCCAGCGCGCCACGAGACCGCGCACCACGGCGCTGTCGTCCACCACCAGCACCCGCGGACGGGTTCTGGCGGGCGGCGCAGCGGGTGTCAGCGGCTGGGAGGCGGTCACGATATCATGTCTCCTGGTCGATCAATGCGGGTCAGACCAGGCCGGCTTCGGCGAATTTGGACTCGAGTATCTCGCTGTCGAACGGTTTCATCACGTATTCGTCCGCGCCGGCGCGCAGGGCCTCGGTGATGTGGCCCATGTCGTTTTCGGTGGTGCAGAACACGACGACGGGCTTTTTGCCGCCGGTCTCGTTTCGAAGCTGGATCAGAAAATCGAGCCCGTTCATCACCGGCATGTTCCAGTCCAGCAGGATCGCATCGGGCATGGCCTTGCGGCAGGCGCCCAGGGCTTCCTGCCCGTCGCCCGCTTCCTCGCAGACAAAGCCCAGATCCTCGACAATCTTGCGCGCCACTTTCCGGATCACCCGGCTGTCATCAACCACCAGACAGGGTTTCATCGCGCGTCCTCCTTCACGCCGCCAGGGCGCTGCGCCGCCCGATCAGGGCGCGGATGTCCAGAATGGCCAGAAGCTGGCCGTCCAGCCGGTGCACGCCCTGGACAAGGGTGCGCCATTCCGGGTCCAGATGACCGGGCGCCGCTTCGGCCGCCGCCGGGTCGAGGCGCAGCACCTCGCCCACCGCATCAACCAGCACGCCATACAGGTCTGCGCCCTCTTCCAGGCCCAGCGCCATGGCGGGCTCATCGTCGCTGCGGGCCGGCAGGCCCAGCCGCGTGCGGGCGTCAACCATGGACACGATGCGGCCGCGCAGATTGAGCAGTCCGGCGATATCCACCGGTGCGCGCGGAACCGGCGTGATGGCCACGGGGCTGAACACCTCGCGGATGTCACTGACAGCCACGCCGAAGCTCTGCCCGCCGATGCGGACGGTGACGTATTCAATCAGGTCATTGGCAGCCATGTGTGTGTCCCTCACGCCGCCGCACGCGCGGCCTGGTCCAGCGCCGCGATCAGGCCGCCGCGGTCGCCCGGACGCATGATCGCAACAAATCCTTCAAGAATGCCTGAATGTCCCTCGCCGATGCCAAGGCGCGGTATGTCTGCAAACAGGCCCTCCCCGGTCAGGCGGTCCAGGGCGCCGGGATCGCCCACCAGGACATCATAGTGCGCGCCCATTTGCGCGGCGTCGCGCGCCTCATGCAGACCGCTGGCCACTGTCACGTCATAGCCCGCCGCCGCCAGAAGCGGCGCGAGCATGCGCCGGGAGAAGGCGTCGGCCTCCACCAGCAGCACGGCGGGACGGCTGGTGCGCCGCGCGGCGCTGCGCTGGGGCGCACCATCCCAGGCGCGCTCCATGAACCAGGCGATGTCCAGCATCTCCGTCGCCTTGCCCTGGACGATGGCCGAGCCGATCACGCCGGGGCGGTCGGAGCCAAGCTCCAGGTCCAGCGACTCCTCGACCACGTCGAGGATGGCGTCCACCGCCACGCCTGCCGAGCGTCCGTCCTCTGCGAACACCCGCACCGCCTGGCGGCCCTCAGTACGGAAGGCGCCGGGACCGGCGGCATGGCTCAACGGCAGCAGACGGTCGCGATACTGCACCACGTGGCGTCCGTCGACGATCTCGATAGTGCTGGCGTCAATGTCCTCGAGGCGCGTGATCAGGCTGACTGGCACCGCTTTGGGCTCCGTCCCGCCGGCCCGCACCAGCAGCAGGCGCTGGCGGGAGGCGGCCAGCGCACTGGCGGCGCTGGCGGCCTGATTATCGAGGGCTTCGGTCTCGCCCTCCACCGCGCATTCCTGCGCCAGACCATTGGGATCCAGGATCATGATCACGGAGCCATCGCCCAGAATCGTCGCGCCGGAGAACACTCCGGTCTGGCGCAGCTGCGCAGACAGCGGTTTGACCACGATCTCCACCGTGTCGATGACATCGTCCACGATCAGGCCGATGCGCCGGCCCGGCGCTTCCAGCACCACGACAAAGCCTTCGGGGGTTTCGGCCGCAGGGGCGTTCGGGTTCAGGGAGTTCGCGAGCGAAGCCACGGGCAGCAGCCGGTCGCGCAGGCGGATAAGATGGGCGCCGTTGATCGTCTCGATTTTCACCGGCGCATCCGGTCCAACGCGCACCAGCTCGCGCACCGACAATTGCGGCGCGGCGAAGCGGGCGCCGCCTGCGTCCACGATCAGCGCGGAAATAATCGCCAGGGTCAGCGGAATCTTGATGGTGAAAGTCGTGCCGGCGCCCGGTGCGGAGCTCAGATCAATGGCGCCGCCGATTTGTTCGATATTGGTGCGCACCACGTCCATGCCCACGCCGCGCCCGGACAGGCTGGTGACGGCGGCGGCGGTGGAGAAGCCCGGCGCAAAGATGAAGCGCTGGATCTGCGCCTCGCTCATGCCCGCCAGCTCCTCCGGCGTGGCCAGACCCTTTTCAAGGGCTTTCTCGCGGATGCGCCCGGCGTCCAGCCCGGCCCCGTCATCGGTGAGCTTGAGAATTATCGCGCCGCCTTCGTGATAGGCCGACAGGCGGATCGTGCCGGTCTCGTTCTTGCCGGCGGCGGCCCGGACCTCGGGGCGCTCGATCCCGTGATCGCATGAATTGCGGATCATGTGGGTGAGCGGATCCTTGATCAGCTCCAGCACCTGGCGGTCAAGCTCGGTGTCCTCGCCGTCCTGGATCAGGCGGATCTTTTTGCCCAGATCCTGGCAGGCGTCGCGGACAATGCGCGGCAGCTTGCGCCAGGCGTCGCCCACCGGCTGCATGCGGGTCTTCATGACCCCGTCCTGCAGCTCGGCCGTCACCGATGTGAGGCGCTGGAGCGGACCTTTGAGCACGCTGTCCTCGGTGTTGTGCACCAATTGCTGCATCTGGTTTCGCGCCAGCACCAGCTCGGACACGGTGGTCATCAGACCTTCGAGGACGTCCACATTGACCCGGATTGCCGCGGAACTGCGTGCGCCGTTTGCGGCGGCGGGCTGAGCTGTGTCCGCAGATGACGCGGCGGCTTTGACTGGAACCGGGGCGTCGTCATGGGCGTCGCCGGCGGCGGCTTCAGGTTCGGCGTCCAGTTCGACAGCCTCATCCTCTTCCTGTGGGCCGGGTGTGGACATGAAGGCGGCCTCGAGATCAGCCAGTGACACTTCGCCCGGACGCAAGGGTCGTCCCAGATCGGCGTCGAAGCCGCCGTCGCCCTCGTCCTCAGGCGCAGGTTCGGCTGCGTTGACCGGAACAGGCTCGGGTTCGGGCTCGGGCTCTGGCGCAATTTCGATGGGCGGTGCAACGGCGCGCCCTTCGGCCAGCGCCTCCAGCTGGGCGATCAGATCGCTGTCATCGCCCTGGGGTTCGGCACCGTCCGTTTCGATCCCGGCGAGGATCATCTTGATCCGGTCCAGCGACTGGAGCACCAGCGTCACGGCGGTGCTGTCCGCCACAAGACTGCCGTCCCGGAACCGGCCCAGAAGCGTCTCGCCAGCATGGGCGACAGCTTCCAGGCGCGTCAGGGCGAGGAATCCGCATGTGCCTTTGATGGTGTGCAGAAGGCGGAAAATGTTGTCCAGCGTCGCCCGGTCGCTCGGGTTCGCCTCGAACTTCACGAGCTCGGAGTCAATGACGTCGAGGCTCTCCGCCGTCTCTGCGAGGAATTCGCCAATCAGTTCATCCATGGAATCGCCCGGAGTTGGTAGACATGAAACTCCGGTCGTTGTGGCACAGACTAGGTTAATGCAATCTTGGCAATCTGAACGCGCCGCGCGGGGATCTACTCGGCCGCTTGCACGCGCTGGCCCGGACCGATGAGGGCGTTGAACTCGATACGCTCCTCACTCACGCTTGCTTCGGCCCGCCCGCCGCTTTCGCGCGCCATCAGGCCAGCATAATAGGGCTGCACCGAACGGCCGTCGAAACCGTTCTCGGGACGCTCGCCGCGCAGGGCCAGCGTGTAGGACGGATCAAGACGCAGGCGCGGCCCGGTTGACACCACGCGCAGGCGCGCGCCGCCGCCGGGCGAGGCGTGGGCCTCCACATGGACCGTGCCGCCGCGCGGCAGGGCGTCCCCCGCCAGCCAGACCAGATTGAGCAAGATGCGCGCGGCGGTCTTGTCGATCACGCCCTCGGCCGGTTTCCAGACGAGATCCGGGCGCGCATCGGCGAACATCGCAGCGCTCAGCGTCTTCATCTCGCCCAGGCTCATCTCGCCAGCGCGGGCCCCCGCAGCGCCAAAACACACCCGGGCATATTCCAGCTTGGCGCCGACCTGGACCGCGCCGGACCGCAGCAGGGCGATGGCGTCCTCGCGCATGTCGGCGGCCCCAGGATCATCGAGCACGCCCAGCGCGGCGCGCATGGCCTGGGCGGACCCGGCGATGTCGTGACACACTCGCGAGGCCAGAAGCGCCGCGAGCTCGGAAGCGGAGGGGATGTCATGCGTGCTCATGACCTGAGCATTAGCCGATTCGCAGCGCGCCAGAGGTTAACGCGCTGCGCCCCAATTTCGGTTCGTTGATCACGGCTCGTTGTCGATATCGTCGTGGCCATGGCGGGCGGAATAAAAGACCAGCGTCATCAGCCCGCCGCCCAGCGCCAGTGACAACACCACGCCCAGCCCCATGGCCAGCCAGCCATGCCAGGTGATCTGCAGACCGCCGCCGCCCATGCCCCAGATCGCGAACGCGATGGACGCGACGAGCAAAACACCCAACGTCACGGCGAGGAGGATTGTCTTGGTCATGGCGTCTTCCTCTTTGTCTCACACGGCTCGGCGTTACGTTGTCGTATCGTTAACGCCCCGTAACGCTAATTGACCTTGGCATTGCGAGCCGTCTGGGTCACCATCACGCGCGTTCCGGGTGAGTGTGAATGCGGACTGATGTAGATCGGTCTGATATTTGCTTTCAGGAACGTGGCGCTCCGGCGCCGACGTCTAAATCACTCATCTCGGAGGGTAGATGGGGCCTCAGACCCGATGAAGCAACAGGGATAACCGCATCCATGTCAGGATTCGACGTACGTCTTGATGACGCCCGCCGCTCCCGCACACTGGTGTTTTTCGCCACGCTGGCCCTGGGCCTGATCGTGGTCGTGGGCGCCCTGTTGTTGCGTTTCGCCAGTCCGGGCGAGCCCGGTATTGCGGCCATGCCCGTTCCGGCCAGCGCCAGCGCGGTGGAGGCCCTGGCGCACACCGCAGGTGAACCCGTTATGGCGGCCAGCCTGGCCGAAGCTGCACCGTCACTGGACACCCCGCGCGCCGTGATCGAGGCCGAGCACGCCCTGGTCACCGCCGCGCCCCTGCGCGCCGCCGTGGAGAGCCTTGATGTCACTGTGCGCTCGGGACAGACGCTGGCCAGCGTGCTGGCCAATGCCGGCGCCGACCGTGTGGACGCCGCGCGCGCCATCGCCGCGCTTGATCCGGTGTTTTCTGTTCGCCGGCTGCGCGCCGGGCAGGACATGACCATCTTTTTCGAAACTCCTCCGGGCTGGGATGAGAGCGAGCGGCGTCTGGCCGGCCTGTCTTTCCGTCCTGATGTGGAACGCACACTGACCGTTGCGCGTTCCGGCGACCGCTTCCGCGCCCGTGAAGCGTCCCTGACCCTGCAGCGCGAATTTGTCCGCGTGCGCGGCGAAGTCAGCTCCAGCCTGTACATGTCCGCCATTGAGCAGGGCGCGACGGACCGGATCGTGGTCCAGCTGGCCGGCATTCTGGGTTATGCGGTGGATTTCCGCACCATCCAGCCGGGCGACGGCTTCGACCTGGTGTATGAGCGCGAGGGCAACCGCAATGGCGAGACGGTGCGCACGGGCGATATTGTCTATGTCAATTTCGCCGGCCGGGGATCGCCCCTCGAGTACTTCCGCTACACCGCCCCCGACGGGGAAGTCGGCTTCTACACCGGCGACGGCGAAGCGGCCCAGCGCCTGCTGATGCGCATGCCGGTGAACGGCGCACGCATCTCGTCCTCGTTCGGGATGCGCTTCCACCCGATCCACCAGGTCAACCGGCCCCATAACGGCACCGATTTCGCCGCGCCGCGCGGCACGCCGATCATGGCGGCCGGCGCCGGCGTGGTGGAGCGGGCCGACTGGTTTGGCGGCTATGGCAATTATGTGCGCATCCGCCACGCCAACGGCTATCAGACAGCTTACGCCCACCTGCAGGGCTTCGCCCGCGGCGTGCGGGCCGGCGGGCGCGTTAGCCAGGGTCAGGTGATCGGCTATGTGGGCTGCACCGGCTCATGCACCGGCCCGCACCTGCACTATGAGGTTCACCCGAACGGTCGCCCGCTCAATCCGATGCGCCTGGACCTGCCGACGGGCCGGCGGCTCACCCCGGGCGAGTTGCCTCACTTCACCGCCGAGCGTGACCGCCTGATGACGCTGCGCGACAGCGTGGTGTTCGCCAATGGCGAGCCGCCGGTGAACGGCGATGCGGCCCCGGTCATGCTGGCCGCCCGCGACGCCCCGGCAGCGGCGAGCGGCAGCCGCTAGGGGCCTTTTCAGCAAAAGCGGGAACCGGTTTTGCGGTTCGAAAAGGCGCCCACTCAATGAGCTGGCGCTGTTTGGGTCGATCCCAATTGACCGGAGCAGCCGCCAGGGGCCGCCGCGTCCCTACCGCCTACTCGTTCTCACCCAGCCGCTTCTTGCGGTCGGCCAGAAGCCGCAGGCGCAATGCGTTGAGCTTGATGAAGCCTTCGGCGTCTTTCTGGTCGTAGACGTGGTCTTCCTCGAACGTCACATGGGCCAGCGAGTAGAGCGAAGCGGGCGAGCTGCGGCCCACCACCATGACATTGCCCTTATAGAGCTTGAGGCGGACTTCGCCGCTGACATGGCGTTGGGAGTGGTCGATGGCCGCTTGCAGCATTTCGCGCTCGGGGCTGAACCAGAAGCCTTCATAGAGCAGCTTGGCGTATTTGGGCATCAGCTCGTCCTTGAGGTGCATGGCGCCCCGGTCCAGGGTGAGCTGTTCAATGCCGCGGTGAGCGGCCATCAGAATGGTCCCGCCCGGCGTCTCGTAAATGCCGCGCGATTTCATGCCGACGAAGCGGTTCTCAACCAGATCCAGCCGGCCGATGCCATGGCGCGCGACGATATCATTAAGCTCGGTCAGGAGCGCGGCCGGCGACAGGGCCGCGCCATTGACGCTGATAGCGTCGCCGCGTTCAAAGCCCACTGTGACGTATTCGGGCTGGTCCGGGCCGTCTTCGGGGTGGCGGGTGCGCAGGCACACCTCGTTGAACGCTTCCTCGGCCGGGTCTTCGAGCATCTTGCCCTCGGACGAGGTGTGCCAGAGATTAGCGTCCACCGAGAAGGGCGCCTCGCCGCGCTTGTCTGACGGCACCGCGATGCCGTGCTGTTCGGCGTAGGCGATGAGCTTGGTGCGCGAATTGAGGTCCCATTCGCGCCAGGGCGCGATCACGCGCAGCGACGGGTCCAGCGCCGCGACGCCCAGCTCAAAGCGGACCTGGTCATTGCCCTTGCCGGTGGCGCCATGGGCCACGGCGTCGGCGCCGGTTTCGTGGGCGATCTCCACCAGGCGCTTGGCGATCAGCGGGCGGGCGATGGACGTGCCCAGCAGATACTGCCCCTCATAAACCGCATTGGCGCGCACCATGGGGAAGCAGTAATCGCGCACAAATTCCTCGCGCAGATCGTCGATATAAATTTCCTTGATCCCGGCCGCTTCCGCCTTGGCGCGGGCGGGCCCGAGCTCCTCGCCCTGACCCAGATCGGCGGTGAAGGTCACCACTTCGGCGTCATAAGCGTCTTTCAGCCACCGCAGGATCACGCTGGTGTCCAGCCCGCCTGAATAGGCGAGAACGATTTTCTTGACGGGCTTGGTCGACATGGCGCGGTCTCCTTCATCGTGCGGCGCAGCAATCTACGGCGAGGCCGGATGGGATGAAAGTGCTGTTGCCATAAGCTTTCAGGAGCGCCCCGCCGGTTTGCTTAACCGGTTTTTCAGGATCAGGTCGGATAACCGAAGTCCAAGAGTTCGCTGTCTGGAGAACGGCATGTCGTTTCCACCCTCGGTCAGGCTGGACGATCCGCAGCGCCTGGCCGAGTTGGAGCGGTTCAAGGCCGCAGCCCTCGCCCCGGGTTCGCAGGTGGCCGACATCATCGCGGCGGCCCGATATGCGTTTCGCGGCACGCTCGCTGCGCTCAGTTGCGTGGGGCCGGAGACAACGACTTTCGCCGGACTATCTGGCGTGGCCGAGCAGAGTGTTCCTACCTGCTTGGCGTTTTGCAGGCGTGTCGTGGAGACAGGCGAACCCTTCATCGTCAAAAATCTCGCACTCTCGCCGGAGTTTGCTGACAACCCCTACGTCACGCAGACGCCCTTTGTGCGCTTCTACGCCGGCATTCCCATTCGAACCTCGTCAGGGTTCGTGCTGGGCGCATTCGCTGTGTTGAACGACGAGCCGAGCTTTCGCTTTGAAACCGAGGACTTTGAGGCGCTGCAACGCTTCGCCTCGATCGCCATGAACATGATCAATATGCGCGCTGATCTGCGGGCCGCCGCATAGGGCTTGCGCCAAGGCGGCGGCGCTGTGAAGCTTGGAGGATGACGCTCTCCCGCCCCCGGTGACGCATTTGTCTTCTCCCAAACCCGACACCGCGCCGGCCCTGGCGCCCGGCGCCTTCCGCACCCGCCCCGCACAGTTCGAGCGCGCCGCGCCCGCCGCTGGTGAGGCTGACAGCAAGGCGGCCTGGCGGGCGCTGGCGGCGCGCGGCGAGCCCACCGGCCAGGCGCTAGTGGAGGCGCTGGAGGCTGCCGGGCTGAGCGCCGACGATCCGCGCCTGACCGCCACCCGCAAGGCTTTCGCTGAGGCTGGCGCGCTGGATGAGGCCAGCTTCGCTCTGCCCGGCGACGAGGCCTGCCTTGTGCGCGCGGCTCTCACCGGCGCTCTGGCGGCGGGCGATTTCCCGGCTTTCCGGGGACGTATCACCAATCTGTTCCACTACGCATCCGGCGTCAGCGCGGGCAAGGTCGCTGCCTATATCCCCCAGCTCGCGAAAGCCGACCCGGAAGCCTTCGCTCTGGGCTGTTGCACGATAGACGGCCAGCGCTTTGAGCTGGGCCTGCGCGAGGGCGATGCGGCGCATCGGTTTTGCGTCCAGTCGGTGATGAAGCCGATGAATTATGCGCTGGCGCTGGAGCTGGCGGGCGAGACAGTTGTCCACGCTCACGTGGGCCGCGAGCCGTCGGGTCAGGGCTTTAACGAGATCACGCTCAATCAGAAGGGCCGGCCCCACAATCCGATGATCAATGCCGGCGCCATCCTGACCGCCGCCCTGATCCGTCCCGGCCTGCCGGTGGACAAGCGTTTTGATCTGGTCTGCCGGCTCTGGCGCGGTGCGGCGGCGGGCGATGCGCCGGGCTTTGACGCGGCGGTCTACGCCAGCGAGACCAAACACGCCGACCGCAATCACGCGCTGGCCTATTTCATGCGCGAGCACGGCTGTTTCCCGCCCGAGGCGGACATGCACGAGGCGCTGGAGCTCTATCTGCGCTGCTGCGCCATCGAGACCGATGTGCGCCGGCTGGCCAGCGTGGCGGCGACCCTGGCCAATGGCGGGGTGTGCCCGGTCACCGAGCGCCAGCTTGTCTCGCGCGAAAGCGTGAAGGCCGTGCTCTCGCTCATGCTGAGCTGCGGCATGTATGATTTTTCCGGCGAGTACGCCTTCACCGTCGGCCTGCCCGCCAAGTCCGGCGTGTCCGGTGCGCTGATGATCGTGGCGCCCGGCGTGGCCGGCTTCGCGATCTATAGCCCGCGCCTGGGCGCTCAGGGCAATAGCGAGCGCGGCGTGGAGTTTTCCCGCCGCCTGGTCCAGGCCTTCCCCTGGCATGTCTACGCGCCGATTGTGGCGGGGGCTTAGGAGTTTGAGATGATGCGTTCTGCGGCCTGTTTGGCGTTTTTTGCCGCCTTCGCCCTCACCCTCGCCGCCTGCAGCCCGTCCGGGCCGGACCAGCCCATGGCGGTGCTGTCAGGAACCGGCGAGCCGGCCGAGGCGCCTGATCCGCGCCTGGAGGGCGTCTGGGAAACCGTGCTGGAAACCGGGGTAGAGCCGCGCCCGCTGCAGCTGACCATCACGCTGGAAGGCGAGGCGGCGCAGGTGGTGCTCACTGCGCCCGGTCAGGGCGGCGCGCGGGTGCGCTTTGAACAGGTGCGCGTGGACGGGCCGCGCGTCGGCTTCGCCACCGGGCTTGGCGCTCTGTTGTTTGAAGGCGAGCTGGACGGCGATGACACGATCTCCGGCACGGTCTGGCAGGGCCGCGCGCCCAGCGATCTCAACTGGACGCGTGCCGGCTGAAGCCTGGCGTTTCAGCGCGTGTGGCGGCCCAGGCGATGGCCATCTGCAGTGCAGCCAGATGATGCGTTGTGCTCTGACTGGGTGATGGATAAGGTGCCGCCCAATCAGATCCGGGTGTGTTGCACGCAGTCGCTCTTGGGGGGCGCATCAGAGACTGTGCCGGGCCTTGTCTGAGCCCTCTGGCGGGGACCGGGCGGGGCGGGACGCCGTCTGCGGCGGTGTGACGATCGGGATTTTCAGTGCGCCAGTCTGGCGAATGCGCCCGCTGCCGGGGGAGATCTGAACTCATGGACGCATCCATTGTCATTCGTACCTATAACGAGGGCAAATGGCTGGGTGAGGCGCTGGAGGCGGTGGCGGCGCAGGACGCCGCGCCCTACAGCTACGAAGTCGTCATTGTGGATTCCGGCTCCACCGACGACACGCTGAAAATCGCCGAGGCCCATGGCTGCCGGATCACCCATATCAAGAAGTCTGACTTTACCTTCGGCCGGTCTCTGAATATGGGCTGCGAGGCCGCGCAGGGGCGGTTTCTGGTCTTTATTTCAGGTCATTGCATCCCGGTAGGCGCGCGCTGGCTACATGACCTTGTCAAACCGCTGGATGATGGACGCTGCGCTTATGTTTACGGGCGCCAGCAGGGCAAGCCGGGCCTGACCAAGTTTTCCGAAGAGCAGCTGTTCCGCAAATACTTCCCCGACCGCTCGGACATCCCGCAGGAGGGTTTCTTCTGCAATAACGCCAATTCGGCCATCCTGAAATCGGTGTGGGAGACCCGCCCCTTCGACGAGACGGTGACCGGGCTGGAGGACATGGTGCTGGCCAAGCAGCTGGTCGCAGAGGGCATGAAGATCGGCTATGTCGCCGAGTCATCCGTGATCCATATCCACGAGGAGAGCTGGTCCAAGGTCAAGACGCGCTATGAGCGCGAGGCCGTGGCCCTGCAGGACATCATGCCTGAAGTGCATGTCGGGTTTGGCGATTTCCTGCGCTACACGATGGCCGGCGTGTTCCATGACATGGCCGAGGCGCTGGACCAGCGCGTGTTCTGGAAAGAAGCCGGCGGCATCGTCCTGTTTCGCGTCAACCAGTACTGGGGCAGCTATCAGGGCAATAATAATCACCGCAAACTGTCTCAGCGGCGCAAGGACCGGTATTTCTACCCGCGCTGATGCACCGCGCGCGGCATCATTCAATCAGGAGACTTTGCCATGCCGGAGCGTTTCAAGCTCGTCGCCCTTTTGCCGATGAAGGCGCATTCCGCGCGCGTCACATCGAAGAATTTTCGTGAATTCGCCGGCAAGCCGCTGTTTCGCTGGATCCTCGACACGCTATTGAGCATGGAGGAGATTGATCGGGTGGTGATCAACACCGACGCCCGGGAGATCCTGTCAGGCAAGGGACTCAATGACGGCGATGCGGGCGGGCGGGTTATGATCCGCGACCGCAAGCCGGAAATCTGCGGCGATTTCGTCTCGATGAATCTGGTGCTGGGCGATGATGTCGCCAATGTGGATGCGGATGCCTATCTGATGACCCACACCACCAACCCGCTTTTGTCGGCGGACGCCATGCGGGGCGCGCTGGGCAAGTATCAAGAGGCGGTCAAGGCGGGCGAGGCTGACAGCCTGTTTGCGGTGAACCGCATCCAGACCCGCTTCTACCGCGAGGACATGACGCCGGTGAATCACGACCCGGACAATCTGATCCGCACCCAGGACCTCGAGCCCTGGTATGAAGAAAACTCCAATCTCTACGTGTTCAACCGGGACAGCTTCGCCGCGACCGGCGCCCGGATCGGCAAGCGCCCGGCCATGTATGTGACCCCGGCGCTGGAATCCATCGATATTGACGACGCCGACCAGTGGGCGCAGGCCGAAGCGGTCGCGCTCTACAACGCCCGCAAGGGGAGCTGAGCTGATGCGCGTCCTGGTCACCTGTCCGCCCATGCTGGGCATGATTGATGAGTTTCGCCCCATCTTCGCCGATGCCGGTGTCGAGCTGGAGGCGCCCAAAGTCGTCCAGACCCTGTCGGAGGAGGAGCTGATCGCCCTGCTGCCCGGTTTTGACGGCTGGATCATTGGTGATGATCCAGCCAGCGCCAGTGTGCTGGAGGCCGGCGCGGCCGGTCAGCTCAAGGCCATCGTGAAATGGGGCGTGGGCGTCGACAATGTGGACTTCGCCGCCGCCAAGCGCCTCAACCTGCCCGCCGTCAACACGCCGGGCGTGTTCGGGCGCGAGGTGGCCGATCTGGCCGTCAATTATGTCAACGGGCTGGCGCGCGAGAGCTATTACATCGACCGGGAAATCCGCCTCAACAAGACCTGGCCCAAGCCGCGCGGCATCTCGCTGGCCGGGCGCACGGCGGGCGTGATCGGGTTTGGCGATATCGGGCGCAGCACCGCCCTGCGCCTTCTCGCCGCCGAGATGCGCATCATCGCCTATGATCCCGCCTTCCGCCCGCTGGAGGGTCATGAGGTGGAGAGCAAGCCCTGGCCGCAAGGCGTGGAAGAGGCCGATTTCCTGGTCTTCACCGCCCCCCTCAACGCCCATACCCGCCACATGTTCAATGAGGATGTGCTGGCGCACGTGAAGCCGGGCGTGCGCATCGTCAATGTCGGGCGCGGGCCGGTGGTCAAGGAAACCGCGCTGCTGGCGGGCCTGGAATCGGGTGCGATTCATTCGGCCGCGCTGGACGTGTTCGAGATTGAACCGCTGGCCGCTGAGAACGCCCTGCGGGGCTATGAGCGCTGCATATTCGGCTCGCATAACGCGTCGAACACCGAGGATGCGGTGCGCCGGGTCAGCCTGCAGGCCATCGGGCATATGTTTGATTTCCTG